>JAEUIK010000643.1 GCA_016793185.1 Planctomycetaceae bacterium
GGGGCGTCGCTTGGGCGGCCGTTATCGTACCCGATTCGGCGGCGCGTCAGCCAGCGCCGCGACCCATTTCCCAGGATCAGCCCAACGCTGCCGCGACGCGCCGGGCGGCAAGCTGGCCGCTGTGGATGCACTGCGGCACCCCCACGCCGTGGTAGGCATTGCCCGCCAGGGCCAGCGTCGGCCAGCGGCGCAGGGCTCCCTCGATCCGGGCGACGCGCTCGGTGTGTCCCAGGTAATACTGGGGCATCGCGTCGCTCCAGCGGACGAGGTGGAACAGGTCGGGCTCGCCGCTCAACCCCAGCAGCTCGCCGAGTTGGCCCAGCACCAGCTCGCGCAGGCGGACGTCGGTCAGCTCGTTCATCTCGGGATGGCAAGCGCCTCCTAAAAAGACGCGGAGCAAGACGTGCCCGGCCGGCGCGCGCCCCGGGAACTTCTCGCTCGCGTAGCTGCAGGCCAGGATCGGGCGGCGCTCGACCTCGGGCACGACGAAGCCAAACCCATCCAGCGGGGCCGTCAATTGCTCGCGCCGACAGCCGACCAGCGCGATCGTACAGCCCGCATATTCGATCGCTTCGAGATCGTCGGCCAAAGGCGGATCGACTCCTTCGAGGAGCGTCGCGGCCGCTCGGCTGGGGAGCGCCAGCACTACGGCGCTTGCGCGCAGCTGTTGCGGATCGGGCCGGGACTCGCTGCGCCACTGCAGTTTCCAGGTCGAGCCTCCGCGGTCGTCGGGCACACGCTGCAGGCGAGTCACGGCGGACGACAGGTGCAGACTCTCGCGCGGCAAGCGCTGGGCTGCTGCGGCGATCAGGGCGTGCATCCCCCCGTGCGGCGCTACGAACAAGCTATAACGCGGCCCTTGATCGCGGGCAGCGCTTGCAGAACTTGTCCGCCGCGCTGCCCGAATCAGGCTGCCGCTGCTGCGCTCCATCTCGACAAACCTTGCCAGGGCGGCCTGCATGCTGAGCCGCTCCGGATCGGCGGTGTAGATGCCGCTCACCAGCGGTTGTGCGATGCGTTCGTACGCTTCGCGCCCGATCCGCCGCCGGGCGAAATTGGCGAAGCTCTCGTCCCCCTCCTGCCGGCGGCGCGGCACGAAGTACTCGCAGGCGAGCCGCAGCTTCCCCCACGGACTCAACAGCCGGCTCGCCAGCAACGGGCCGACTTTCGACGGCGCCAAGAGCGCGAATCCCGCGGGCAGGGGTTCGATCCGCCCGCGCGAAACAATCCCGGCCCGGCGGCTGCCCTCGGTCGTCGGGAGCAACTCGGCGGCCAGGCCCAGCCGCTGGCAGAAGTCGACGCCCCAGGGCAAGTCGGTGATGAAATTGTCGGCGCTCTGTTCGAGGAGGTAGCCGCCGCGGCGTTCGGTTTGCAGCACGCCCCCCAGGCGCGGTTGCGCTTCGAAAAGTCGAATCTCCGCGCGGGGAGCCAGCTCGCGCAATTCGCAAGCGGCGGCGAGTCCGGTGATGCCTCCGCCGACGATCGCCACCAGCGGCTGTTCCCGCGCCGCCGGCTCATCCGTGCGGCGCGAAACTGGATTCGCCGAGTCGTTCACGGCCAGTTACCTCGCCGAAGAAGCCTCGTGCACGTAGTCGACCAGGGCCCGCACGTTGTCGACGGGCGTCTGGGGGAGGATGCCATGTCCCAGGTTGAAGATATGTCCCGGCCGGCCCGAGGCCTGGTCGAGCACTTGCTGCGCACGGCGACACAGCTCGTCGCGCGGCGCCAGCAAGAGGAGCGGGTCGAGATTCCCTTGGACGGCGCGATCGAAACCGATTTGCTGCCAGGCCTCGTCGAGCTCGGTGCGCCAGTCGACCCCCAGCACGTCGCCACCGGCCTCGGCCAACAAAGGAAACAGCGCGGAATTGCCTTGGGCAAAATGAATCACTGGCACGCCGGGTGTGATCCGGCCGATCAAGTCCTGCGTGTGCGGCAATACATACCGCCGGTAATCGGTGGGGCTGAGGCAACCGACCCAGCTATCGAACAACTGCACCGCGTGCGCGCCGGCGGCGATCTGGGCGTTGAGGTACCGCGCGACGCTCCGTGCAAGCCGCGATAACAGCTCGTTCCAGGCCCCGGGGTCGCGATACATCAACGTCTTGGTGAAGAGATAATTGCGGCTGCCGCCCCCTTCGATCGCATAACTGGCCAGCGTGAACGGAGCCCCCGCGAAGCCAATCACCGGAATGCCGGGGAGGCCCGCCCGCGTCAGCCGCACCGTGTCCATCACAAATCCGAGCGATTCGACGCTTTCGAGTTCGAGGGCTCGATCGACGTCCAGCGATTCGCGCACCGGATTATGGATGACGGGTCCCTCCCCCTGGGCGAACTCGAGATCGAATCCCATAGGTTCCAGGATCGGCAACAGGTCGGCGAAGATGATCGCCGCGTCGACGTTCAGCCGGTTGACCGCCGTGATCATCACCTCGGCGCAGAGCTGCGGATTCTTGCAGAGTTCGAGAAACGTGGTCTTCTCGCGCACCGCGCGATACTCGGGCATGTAGCGTCCAGCCTGCCGCATCAGCCAGATGGGCGTGCGCAGGGTGGGCTCGCGCCGGCAGGCGCGGAGAAAGAGGCTGTCGTGAACCTTGTCGTCGGGGTCGTTCGAGGGAGGAGTCGCCAGGAACGACACGACGCGCCGCTTGCGCTTGAGCAACTCGCCCCCCCGCTCCGCCGCCTCGGCCACCAGGTGGCCCATCTTGGCGTGCTCGGGTTCGAGATCGACCGGCAGACCGGCTGCGTGAAGCGCTTCGCTGGTGGTGGGTCCGATCGAAGCCACGACAATCCGCTCGAACGCTTCGCAGAGCGCGGGCCCCAGATCCAGCCGGTCGGCCAGCTCGAGCAGGTTGCGCACCTGGTTGGCCGAAGTAAAGAGCGCCACGTCGCACTCGCCCGCCACGATCCCGCGGACGTTCGCCTCCAGCGGGCCGGTGTCCTCGGGAAAGTCCCAGTTGTAGACGCGCACGGTCAGCACGTTGGCGCCGCGGGCTTCGAGCCCTGCCACGAGGCTGGCGTTGGGAACGCCATACTCCTGCAACGCGACCAGCCGATTGGCGACCGGCAATTCGGCGTCGATCGTCCGCAGCAGCTCGCGCCAGGTGTTCGGCTCGGGAACCCGGTGGGTCGGTTCAATCCCCCATTCCTTGAGCACCACCAGCGGCTTCGGGCCGCGGACGACCGTCGTGGCGTCGGCCAGTGCGTCGAGAAATCGTTGGCGATCGACGTGCCGCTCGATCCCCGCCAGCAAGGCCCGGGCGCCGACGCCAGTCATGAAAACCACGATCTCGATCTCGCCGGTCAGCAGCCGGTTGGCAAAGTCGATCGCGCCGCGGTAATCCTCGAGCGGCACTTCGCGCATCGAGGGGCTGACGCTGGGCTGGCCCCCGAGTTTCTCAATCATCCGCGCCATTTCTTCGGCGCGGCGGCTTTCGAAAGCTGCGACGCGCAATCCGTCGAAATTCTGGCGATTCGCGTGCATCGGTCGTGCCGATCGAGCGGGTGGGACTGCGCGGCCGCCGCGCGGCGTGGCGCGGTCCGGCGAGCGGTTCACTTCAATGCTAGCCCACCGCGGCCGATCGTGACAGGTCCGCCGTGCGCGATGTGCCGGCGCGGCGGGGTGCCGGCGAAGCGAAACTCTGTTAGGATCGCACGAGTTCAGCGTCGCATTCCGGGAACAGGTCTGCCATGAGCGTTGATTCCGAGTCGTTTGGCGCCGTCGCCGCGGCCCTGGCCGCGGGGGGGATCCCCCAGGCCCTCGCGCGCCTGGCCGATGAGCTCCGTCAGGCCGAGAGCTACCACGAGTTGTTCGACGCCCGGCTGATGGAGGCGCGGCACCGGCTCGGGCTGCCGCTGCTGTTGTCGACCTCGATCGACGATCTTCCGGCCGAGGTGCGCGAGCCGCTCGAGGCGACCTATCTCGAAGCCTGCCGCGAGGTGGGGAACCTGTGGCTGCAACAGGGACGCATCCGCGAGGCCTGGATGTACCTCCGCCCCGTGGGCGACAAGCAGTCGGTCGCGGCAGCACTCCGCGCGATCGAACCGGCCGATGATCAGGTCGAGTCGCTGATCGAGATCGCGCTGCACGAAGGAGTCGACCCCGAGCTCGGTTTCCAGCTTGTCCTGGAGCGTTACGGAACCTGCAACGCGATTTCGCTGTTCGAAGCCTCGGCCGGGCGCCTCCCCGCGAGGCAACGCGAAGCGCTGGCCGAGCAGCTGGTACGGCATCTGCACGCCGAGCTGCTGGCGAACGTCCGGGCCGATATCGCCCGGCGGGCAGGCGCCGCAACGCCGAGCGCTCCGGACGGGGCCCGAGCGACCCTGGCCGAGCTGGTCGCCGGCCGCGACGAGCTCTTTGCCGACGACAACTATCACATCGACACCTCGCACCT
>JAEUIK010000666.1 GCA_016793185.1 Planctomycetaceae bacterium
GCGGACGCGTCCCTCGAAGCCCGCCACCGTGACCTGATCTCCCGGGTGGAGCCGCTGCCGGGTGTAGTAGCCCGCCAGGATTCCGCCCATCACGTCACGTCCACCGAAGCCGAAGGCGATGGCAAAGCCCAGGGCGACGGCGCCGAACGCGATCAGGATCAGTTCCTGGAGCAATTCAAACTTGAACCCGAGCTGGTCGAAGGCGGCGATGAAGGTCATCAGCGCCAAGACGTAGTAGCTGGCGTTGGCCAGGTGCTCGGCGTAGGTGATCCCGACGCGATCGGCACTGGTCGCGATCACGCCGCGGAGGAAAGTCGCGATCAGCAAACCGACCACCACCACCACCGTGGCGACGAGCAGGTTCGGGATGAAGGCGACGACCTTCTGCATGGCGGCCGAGACGGCTTCCAGGTGCAGGATGTTGAACGCGGCGGTCAGGAAAATGCAGAGCGTCAACCAGAACATGATCTGACCGACAATCGCCGGCACGCTTTTCTGGATGCCGACCTGCTTCATCGAAGCCGCGAGTCCGCTCCGTTCGGCGCCGGTCTGCAAACCGACCGCTTCGCTGATGGTGATGGCCAGCCGCGCGATCAAGCGGGCGACGACATAGCCGACCACCAGCACGACGACGCTCGCGAGCACGTTGGGCGCCGATTCGAGGATCTCGCGAAACGCATTCTGAAAACTCGTCACGAACACTTGTCCCCAGTTCTCGACGGTGTCGAGACCGACGTGGGGAACGACCGGCTGCGCGGCGGGCGCGGCTTCGGTCAGGGTCGGAGCGGCGGGAGCCGCTTGCTCAGCCACCTGGGCCAGCAAAAACAGATTGGACATTGCTCTCTCCTCTGCTGTGTAAGAAAACCAAGATCGGGTCGTGAGTAAAACCAAGCACACGCACGCGCCTGCCAACTCAGCGGCGACGACGATCGCCGGGCGGATTGCCCGTGAGCGTCAGCACCACCAATCCCACCAACGCGCGCCCAAACTCGAGGCAGGCGGAAGGCATTGCCCCGAAGACGAGTTCGACGAGCTGCGTGAACAGGAGCCGGTCGTTGAGCCGGTTGTTCAGTTCGTTCTCGAACGAGTCCGGCGGCGGCGGCACCTGCTGTTCCGCCAACCGCTTGAGCAATCCACTCGCCATGCTGTCGTTCCTTGCGCTACGGCCGGCGCTGGCGGCGCCGGCCTCAACCAACCACTGTCCTAGAGTTCCAAGTCGGGGTACTTCTCCTGCAACTTCTCGCGAGCGCGGCTGATCCGCATCTTGCAAGCGCTGGGCGAGATCTCGAAGATCTCGGCCAGCTCGTCGTAGGTGTACTCCTCTGCGTATTTCAGGATCAACAAGGCCCGGTCTTCTTCGTTCAGGACCTCGAGTATCTGGTCCAGGTCCAGAGCCGTATCGGGCGAGGCCTCGGGTGCGTCGGACCGTTCATCGAGCGTTTCGCCCAGGACGCTCGACTCGTGCCGCTGTCGGCGACCGCGGCCGCGGCGAAACGTCAGGCAGACGCGGACCGCGATGCCATGGACCCAGGTTGAAAACTTCGATCTCCCCTCGAACCGACCACGCTGAAAGAACAACCGCACGAAAACTTCTTGCGCGGCATCGTGTGCGTCGTGTTCGTTGCCCAGCAGCCGGTAGCAGATCTTCCAGACGCGGTCGCGATAACGACGCATCAACTCCGCGAACGCCAAACCATTGGCGCCCTCGCGAGCCGCGTCGGCGGCCAGTTGCTCGTCGCTGAGTTCGACTGCGTCCAAGACAGCATTCACCGCGGCTATGCCTCGCACTCGTCCACGTTGCCGCTGACACCCCATGAGTTGCCGGCTGCGTGGCTCGTGTCACAAGCCGGTCGCCAGAAATCTCCGGGGGAAACGCGCGGCCCGCGGGAGAGCACGGTGGCAGGGGTTATGCCGTTTTCGCGGCCGAATCCCAGCACAATGCCCCCAGGGGGTCAAGACCGGCTCGAGAGGCCGGGTCGAGGCAAATCGGGCGTGCAGGGCGGGATTCGTGGCCGGAACGGGGCGGCACGGCCGAATCCGCCGCGCCCGTCTGCAAAAGTCTAGGTGACTGCCGGCACGGATTGGCCGGCATCCCCAGCGCGCCGGCCGGCCGGATGACGGGGAAAACGTCTTCGAGAGGGGAAAAGTTCCCGCCGGCAAAGAATTGGCAGGTCGCTACGCGGGGCGCGAAATGCCCGCTCCAGGCGAGTTTGGCACGCGCCGCCGCGCCGCGTTCACATGCTGGCGAGTGCGAGCGCGCTCACCACTTGAGGCCGAACTGCTCGCCACCCGAGGGACTGGCGCGGCCACCCTTGAGCGGGCGATTCGACTTCTTCAGCGGCGGCAACTCCGGCTCGGGCTCCGCTTCTTTCTTGACGGGCTCCGCCCGGGCCAGCAGCGCTTTGCGCGAGAGCGAAATCCGCCGGCTCGGCACGTCGACCGAAAGGACTTGCACGTCGACCACGTCCCCTTCGCTGAGCACGTCCTTGGTGCGGAAGACGCGCTTGTGGTCGAGCTCGGAGATATGGATCAAGCCCTCGACGCCGGGCTCGAGTTCGACAAAAGCGCCGAACTCCATCAGCTTCGAGACCTTACCCTGGTGCGTACTCTTGGCCGAATAGCGCGTCGCAACCGTGTTCCACGGATTGTCGGCCAGTTCCTTCATGCTCAGGCTGATCTTGCCCGTCTCCGGATCGATCTTCTGCACCCGCACCGTTACTTTGTCGCCGACGCTGACGACTTCGCTGGGATGCTTGACGCGATTCCAGGCGAGTTGGCTGACGTGCACGAGGCCGTCGACGCCGCCGAGATCGACGAACGCGCCGAAGTCCTGCACGCTGCGGACAGTACCCTCGCGGACGGCGCCGGGCTGGATTTCGGCCAACAGCGTCTCGCGCGCCTCGGCGGCGGCGCGCTCGAGCACCGCGCGTCGGCTGAGAACGAGGTTCCGCTTTTCGGGATTCGCCTCGGTCACCACGCAGGGCCAGGATTCGCCCACGCACGTCGAGAGATCTTCAATCCGGTAGAGCGACACCTGCCCCGCGGGGATAAAGCCCCGCAGGCTGTTGACGTCGCACTCCAGTCCACCCTTGTTGTGGCCGGTGATCCGGGCTTGCACGACCATCCCTTCGGAGACGTCCGCCCAATTTCCGACGTCGACCGCCGCTCCCGGCAGCGTCAATTGGTAGAGTCCCTCTTCGGGCTCGAAGCGCACGACCTGCACCTCCACCACGTCGCCGTTGGCGGGCGGCTTGGCGAACTGGCGGAGCGAGAGGACTCCCTGATACCTTTGGCCCACGTCGACGAAGACATTGTCGCGGTGCATCGACACGACGCGGCCCCGCAGGCGCGTCTCGGGTGCGAGGTCCTGTTTGGGGGCACTCACTTCCCCCTGCCCCATCAGATCGTCGAGCGACATGCCGCCGAGCGCGTCGGCGACTTCTTGTTCCCACTCGGGAGGAAGGTCTTCGCGCAGGTTGGGCAACGGAACGTGGCGCACCGCCGGTTCTTCGATCAATCGCTCGCGGCGCTTGGACTTCTTCGCAGCCGGCGTGCTCGGCTCGGTCCCAGTCGCTCCGCCTACATCAGTCGCTCCGCCAACATCGGTCGCCGCAGGCGCGGGGGCGTGGACCGCACTTTCGCTGGCGGCAGCGGGTTCGACCGGGGCCGCGGCGGGCTCGCTGCTCGACGACGTCGTCGCGACGGGAGGAGTTGCAGGCACCACGGGAGAGATCGTTGCCGGTACGGGAGTGACGGTCGGTGGCGGCGCCGACTTAGCGAGCTTGTGCAGTCCCGCCCGCTCGATCTCAGCCGCGCTGCGTTGCGAACCGATGCGAATCCGCGGCGGTCCTGCCGGCGACTGCGATTCGTGTCGCTCGGAAGCCGGGGGCGCGGGCGTCGCGGCCGAAGCCTCCGCCGAGTTGGCAGAAGCGGGGGAGCCGGAATTCGGCTCGTCGGGGACCATCGTCATAGAACGATCCAACCTCGATCTCAGTGCGCTAGCGTTGTCAACCGCCGGCGTTGGCGGGCCGGCGGTCCAGGAGGAAAAAGTCTAGCAGCCGGTCTCGACACGCGATAGTCTTCGCTGCCGGGGCCCGCGCGGCGCAAGCCCCCGGTTTTACGAGTTCCGCCATGCCGAATCCCCCGTCCAAAACCTGGTCGCACACCGCCCGCGCATTGCTCGACCCAGCCCGGGTCATGCCGCTGGGACCGGGCAGTCCGCAGCGGGACCGCTACGAGGAGCTGCGCGCGCTTCGTCCCGAGTTGCTGTTCGAGGGGGGGACGGTGCGGCGACGCGCTGCGGCCGAGTGTTGCCTGGCCGCGCTCTGGCTCCGCTACGATTTTCTGGACGAGGCGCACACGATCGTCCAGGCGATCGACGAACCGGCCGGCAGCTTTGGCCATGCGCTCATGCACCGTCGCGAGGGGGATTTCTCGAACTCCAAGTACTGGCTCCGCCGGGCGGGGGTTCAGCCGATCTTCGCCGGGTTGGCCGAATTCGTCGGGCAGCTCGGACTGCCCACCGAACTGGTCGCCCGACTCGCGCCCGCGGGCGCGTGGGATGCCGACGGGTTCGTCGACTTGTGCGCGGCGGCCGTCAAGCAGCGGTCCCCCGCCGACAGCGCCGAGGCGGTCGCCTGGCTCGAACAGATTCAGCACCGCGAGTGGGAAGCCTACTTGGAAGAGTGCCGGCGGCAGGCCGTGGGGGAGGGGTGAGTGGCACGACGCCGGCGTCCAGCCGCCGGGCCGCGACGCTTGCGGAATTGCAAGCTACCTCGTCCGGCCCGAACTCCAAGGCGATAACTGCGTAGAGGTTGAGGTGGCCTCGGCGGAGCCCTCCCCCGGTGGCAGCCGCGCGTTCGATCGTCATCGGGGGGGCTCAAGACTTGTTTGCCGCATCGGCCGCGGGGTAAGATTTAACACGGAACCCCCGGAACATCTGTTGAGGCGCCAATGCTGCAATACGACTTTGAGAACAGTGTCGGATACTGGATCTTCGCGACCGCCCACGATCTGGCCTGCACCATCAACGAAGAATTTGCCGGTCTGGGGATCACCCATCGGCAATGGGAAGTGCTGGCCTGGATCTCCTACCTGGGCGAGCTGTCGCAAACCGAGCTGGCGGAGAAGATGGGGATCGAAGCCCCCACGCTCGTCGGCGTGCTTGATCGGATGGAACGCGATGGCTGGATCCAGCGCGTACCGAGCGAAACCGATCGCCGCAAGAAGCTCATTCGCGTCACTGAGCGCGTCGAGCCGGTCTGGGCCCAAATGGTGGGACGCGGCATGGCGATTCGTGCCCGGGCGATCGAGGGGATCACCGAAGAGCAATTGCAGAATCTGCGCGAGACGCTGGCCATCATGCGGAAGAACCTCGGCATGCCCCTCTCGACCGCGAAAGCCGCGGTGATGAGCAAGGCGGCCTTCGTCGAAAACGGCGGCGCGGCGCCGAAGCACAAGGAACCTGCCGAGACGGCCAAGAGCTAAGCGCCGGTCCGCAGCAGAAGTGCTTGGTTCGTTCTGCTAGCGATGGTCGCGCAGGATCTCGCGGGCCGCGTTGCGGCCGCAGATGCCCATGACGCCGCCGCCGGGATGCGCGGCCGCTCCACACAGATAAAGCCCGCCGACGGGCGTCCGGTAGTCGGCCCAGCCGGGGACGGGGCGGAGCAAAAAGAGCTGCCCCAGCGTCATCGCGCCCTGGAAGATATTTCCGCCGGTCAGGCGAAACTCGCGTTCGAGGTCGAGCGGGCTGACGATCTGCCGATGCAGAATCGCTCCCGGGACATTCGGCGCGTACTCGGCCAGCTTGGCGATGCAGCGATCGGCAAACGCCTCCTTTGCGTCGTCCCAGTTTCCGTGGGCCAGCCGGTAGGGGGCGTATTGCACGAAGATGTTCATGACGTGCTTGCCCGGCGGGGCGAGCGCGGGGTCGACGCTCGTCGGCAGCGTCATCTCGAGGATCGGCTCGCTGCTGGGGCGGCCGTACTTGGCGTCGTCGTAGGCGCGCTCGAGGTACTCGAGGCTGGGCCCGATGTGCATCGTACCATGATGCTGCGGTCCCAGGCCCGCGGTCGGCAAGCAGGCGAACTGCGGCGGTTCGGCCAGGGCCAGATTGATCTTGGCCGAGGCCGAGGCGTAATCGATCCGCCGCACGGCCGAGCGAAACTCGTCGGGCAAGTCCTCCGGCGCCAGGAACCGCTCGAACGTCCAGTGGGGATCGACGCCCGACGCGATGATAGGCGCGTCGAGCGAAGTGCCGTCGGCCAGGTCGACGCCCGCGGCTCGTCCGCGCGAGGTGCGGATCCGCGTCACTTCCGCTTCGCGGCGGATTTCGACGCCGAGGTCGCGGGCCGCCTGGGCGATGGACTCGCTCAAGGCTCCCATTCCCCCCTGCACGTACCCCCACACGCCGCGTGCGCCGCCAGCCTCCCCCATCACGTGGTGCAACAGCACATACGCGCTACCCGGCGAGCTAATCGAGAGAAACGCGCCGATGATGGCGTCGGTGGCGAGTGTCGCCTTCAGGGCGTCGGCCTCGAACCAGCGATCGAGAATCGGTCGCGCCGCGCCGGTCAGTAGCTCGAGTGCTTCGGGGATCTCGCTGCCGAGCGCTTCGAGCCCGCGGTACATCCCCCACATTTGCCCGGCGTCGCGGAGGCGTTTGCCCCACCCGCGCTTGCGCCAGGCGGCGGGAAGCGGCAGGACGTCGGGGGCCGTTTGTTCGAGCATCGGCTCGAGGGCCTTGGCCACCCGTTCGAGCAGCGCCTCATATCGGGGATAGGCTTCGGCGTCGGCCCGGCTGAACTTGGCGATTTCGCGTTGGTTCAGCGCGGCGTCGGGGCCCATCAACAGGCTGCGGCCGTCGGGCAGCGGCGTGAACGACGAGGGATTGCGCGGCAGGATCTTCAGCCCATACTGCGGCAGCCGGAGCTCGCGAATGATCTCGGGCGAAAAGAGGCTGACCACGTACGCGGCGGTCGAGATCTTGTAGCCGGGCCAGGTTTCCTCGGTGGTGCAGGCCCCGCCCAGGACCTTGCGGCGTTCGAGCACGCAGACCCGTTTGTGGGCGCGCGCCAGGTAGGCGGCGGCCACCAGGCCGTTATGCCCGCCGCCGATCACCACGGCATCGTACTGTGCTGAACCGGCCAAAGTTTCGCTTCCTCGCGTGCCCAGGCTGTTGTGGCGCGCAATCGTCCGCACTCTTTCTTCGTGTGCGCGCTGCCTGGGCGGTTAATTCTTCTGCTCGCGGCGACGACTTGCTTGATTCGGGAGGTGGGAAGGTGATGATGGTACGCCATGAATCGTTCCGCTGTCGCCGCCTCGCCCCCCCACCCGCACTCCCCCTTGGTGGGGCGCGCCTACATCGCCGGCGCCGCACTCCTCTGGAGCCTGGGGGGCGTTTTCGCCAAGGCCCCCGTCTTCGACGACTGGCCGGCCGATTCGCGGGGAATCCTGCTGGCCTTCTGGCGGGCGCTCGTCGCCGGGCTGCTGTTGACGCCGCTGGTCCGCCGCCCCCGCTGGCAGCCAGCGCTCGTGCCCATGACGCTCGCCTTCACGGGCATGAACATCACCTACCTGAGCGCCATGTCGTTCACGACCGCTGCCAACGCGATCTGGCTGCAATGCACGGCGCCGGTCTGGGTCTTCGTCTTCTCGGCCCTCTGGGGGAGCGATCGCTTTCAACGCCGCGACCTGTTGACGCTCGGCTGGGCGGGACTCGGCGTCGCCTTGATTCTGTATCACGAATTGCAGCGCAGCTCCGCCGCGCCGGCCGGTCGCGCGCAGCTTGGCGTCGCGCTGGCCCTCACGGCCGGCGTGTTCTATGCGATCGTCGTCATGGCGATGCGTCATCTCCGCAACGAAGATGGCGCCTGGCTCGTGGCAATCTGCCACCTGGTGGCAGCCGCGGTGATGGCTCCCTATGTGATCTGGCTCCAACACTGGCCCTCGCCGTGGCAGTTCGTCGTGTTGGCCGCGTTTGGATTGCTGCAAATGGGGTTGCCCTATTGGCTGTTCGCCCGCGGGCTGCGCTCGATCTCGGGGCAAGAAGCCTCGGGCCTGGGGCTGATCGAGCCTGTGCTGATGCCGATCTGGGTCTACCTGGCGTGGCAGGAGGAGCCTGCGTGGTGGACGATCGTCGGGGGAGGGCTGATTCTCATCGGCCTCACGCTCCGCTACGCCCCGCTGGGGGCCAGGCCCCCGGAAACGCCGTTGCCGATCGAGGATTGATCCGGGCAGCACGCGGTGCGCCCGCGGGGATCTCGCGGCCAGCTCAGTGCGTGATGCCGGTCGTGTAGGGAATCGGCGTGAAGCAGAGGACGGGAATCGCCAGCGAGCAGAGTCCCAGCGCGCGGCGGAAGGGGCCCAGTTCCACCGAATCGTCGGACGTCGGCGGATGTTCGATCCCGATCATCATCACCAAGAGCAGCATCAGGATCCAGCTGAGCTGGTTCGAGATCACGATAAAGGCGATGGCGCCCATCACGAACATGCGGGCGATGAAGTACGACTTTTTGCCAAAGAGCGCGTAGATCACGTGCCCGCCGTCGAGCTGGCTCACCGGCAGCATGTTGAGGCCCGTGATCAACATCCCGACCCAGCCCGCCAGGAGGAGCGGGTTGAGCGTCATTTCTCCGCCGGCAATCTCGGGGCGCAACCAGGCGATCATCCAGCGCACGATCAAGGGATCGGCGTAGTGCTGAAACTCGGTGCCCGAGATCGGTACGTACTTTTCGCCCAAGAGGATGCCGACCGCGGTTACCGGCAGCGCCACGATCAAACCGGCGAGCGGACCAGAAAGTCCGATATCGAAGAGCTCTTTGCGATTCGCCTGCGACCCCTGCAGACCGATCACGGCCCCCATCGTGCCTAACGGTGAAAAGAACGCCGGCACCGGAATAAAGAACGGCAAACTGGCTGGCACCCCGTAGCGCACAGCCTGGAGAAAATGTCCCATCTCATGGGCGACGAGGATTCCCATGACGGCGAGCATGTAGATGAGTCCGTCCTGCCAGGACTCGACCCCGAATCGTGGAAAACCTCCGGCCCGCTGGCTCATCCATGCGCCGGCCCAAAAGGTGGTCGCGCAGGTCAGCACGAACAAAACGACCGGCAGCAGGATGCGGCGTTCCTCGACTTCTTCGTACTGCGGCCCGTCGAGGACTTCCGCCTGCACGAGTTCTCCGTGCGAGAGATCCCCCAGAACGGGGATCTTGCCCGACTCGGGCGAGGCGTGCCACTCAAGGGGGGAATGCTGCGGCTGTTCCATGCTCGAATTGTTCGCTAACGGTCAAGAGCGAGGCCGACCGGCGGGCGTCCGCGGCCCCGCTAACACTCGTCCTCTTCCGTACTTCGGTCCCGAGTCGCCAATCTTGCCGGCCAGCATAGCAAAGTGCGACTGGCCCAACCACGGGGGGCACTTCGTCGCCGTGCAGGCCGCCCGCGGCAGCGCAACCAGGGCGTCAGGCACCGCCATCGTCCGCGGCTGGCGGAGCTTCAGGTTCGGTCGCCGTTTCTCGCGGCGGCTGCGCACGCGCCGGATCGAACAGCGAGTCCAGCCGCTTGTACTTCCCTTCGCACCAGAGCGGAATATCGCTGCGGTAGTAGCCCGAGAAGCGGCTCTCGCTCGGTCCGCCGGGAAGATTGGTCCACGCCTCGTGCGATTTCATGTCGGTCGTGAAGTGGTACGACGGAGCAAAGGTCGCCTGTCGCTTCGCGACCCGGAGCAAATGCCCCTGAAAGGGCGTCGCATGGCAGCCGCGCATGGGGAGCTCGCCGGTATGGAACCCCAGCGTGCGCCCGACGAACTGGCTTTCGAAAAAGCGATTGGTAAAGCTGAAAGCGTTGGTCACCGCCCAGGGTTGGTCGGGCTCGCCGGCGAGCTTCTCGGCGGCGCGGCGAATCAGCTCCCCCTTGTCGCGCCCCTGCCACCAGAGCGAATGCTCCTTGTGCAGCAAGCGGTCGATCGAGGTGACGACCATCAGTGAGAACCCGACGCGCGAGCAAAGATAGAGCATCCGCCGCCAGCCCAGTCCCTGGTCGTGCCCGAAGATCTCGAGCAGCACGTTGCGATACAGGCGCGAGAACAACGTCGCCTCGCTGCTGGCGGGCTCGTAATTGCAGTTCCACGCCGTCAGCCGGCGCTTGATGTCGCCGTCGGGCAGATGCGGGAGGAACACCGCCAGCAAGTCGCGGGCTTGCATGCTGACCACGTCGTACTGCATCCGCTGCATGTCGGCCAACGTCGCCCGCGGCAGTTCCCGCAGCAGCTCGACGATGCGCCGCTTGCGATAGTCGGGCACCGGCGTGGTGACCAGCGCGGGTCCGCCGGGCGGATTGATGTTCTCGTTGGCCGTGGCGACAAACCCCGCGCGCGGATCGAGTTCGCGCGGCAACTGATGGCTGGAGAGCCAACCCCGCCAATGGTTGCTGCTGTCCCAGGCGGGAGTGGGCAGCAAGCCAGAGTACTCGCGGGCTCGCTGGGGAAACCAGCCGTTGGCCTGCTTGCCGATGTGCCCCGCGGCGTCGGCGAAGACCCAGCACAGCGTGGGCTGCGGCGATTCGCGCACCAGGTCCATTGCCTGCTCGGCCCGCGTGCACTCGATCAACCCCAGCCAGGTGGCGACCGACTTGCCGACTCCGCCGAAGTCCCCCGTCCAAGCCACCGACAGATACAAGCCGGGTTCGTTCTGCCGGGGAAAGGTTTCGAGCGTCCCGACCTCGTTGTAGAGCACGTCGAGCTGCTCGGCCGCGCCGCTCTTGCGGCGAATGACTTCGGAGCGAACCGAGAAATTGTGCCAGCCATCTTCGCGCCGATATTGCCAGCCCCCGTCCGCGGGGCGGCAATCCTCGATGAAGTAATCGCTGGTGTCACCCTTGAGGTAGGTGACCCCCCACGACAAGTCCCGATTGCGGCCGATGCCGAACATCGGGCAGCCGGGGAGCGTCGCCCCGAGCACGTACTCGTCGTCCCACCGCAAGACCGCCTCGTACCAGATCGCGGGAAGGCGATTCACTTCGAGGTGCGGATCGGCGGCCAACAGTGCGCTGCCGCTGGCGCTGCGCGCGGGGCACACGGCCCAGGCGTTGCTCCCGGCCAGGCGCGGCAGGTCGCTGATCAACTCGAGCACTTCGTCGGAGAGATTGTTGGCGATCTTGATGTGCCGCAGCAGCTCGAAATCGGCCTCGTCCAGCAGCGGCGCGAACAGCTCGCGCAGCTTGTCGTCGCCGACGCCCGCCTGAATCAGCTCGAGGATCAGCCGCTCGTTCTGTTGTTGTCCCACGGCCAGCCCGCCGAAATTCAGCAGGTTGCCGATGAGCATCACCGACTGCTGGTTCCAGGGGAGCGGGCGGAACCGCGTGGCCCACATCGGCAGCGACCGGCCCCCCTGCTGCATGCCGTCGTTGACCCCTTCGCAGTAGGCGGTCAGATGGCCGAAGGCGAGGTCATCGAGCTCGCGGACCTCGGCGTCGAGGCGCAGGTAGAGCCCGACGCGGCGGAAGAACCGATCGCTCTCGACCAGGTCGGGCGTATCGGCGATCAGCTCGGCTGCCTGCCCGCGGGCCACCGCGCGGGCAAACAGCATCTGCGTCGGCCGGTCGGTGGCGTGCATGAACCCCAGTCCATACAGCGCATCGCGCCAGGCGGCGGCCGTAATATGCGGCACCCCCTGCTCGTCGCGGGCGACTTCGAAGCGGCGCCGGGTCGGTTTGAACTTGAGAGGCTTCATCACGGGGGGCGGCGTTCATCCCTTCTGCACAACGTCCTCTGTCGCACGCGCCAGTCCCAGCAGTTATGCCGCGTGTGCGGTTCGCGCGGATGATGCCTGGCGCTGCGAGCGCGACACGACATTCGCTCCATTGCCCAATCGGCAAGATTTGTTCCTCCGCGCCAATTTGGTGGTAGAATTCTCCGTTGGCAGCACTGGGGCACGCCTCGGCCGGTTTGGGAGGAGTTGCAGAATGAAGCGGTTGTTGATCGGGCTCGCTCTGCTCGGGGCCCTGGTTCTGACGCCGAAGTCGGCGGACGCCGGCTGGCGGCATCGGTGCCGCAATTGCGGTCCCGCGACCCCCTATTACTACGACGGCTACTACTCGTCGGCCTATCGCTGGGGGGGGTACTATCCCTACGGCGCGAACTATGGCGGCGTCGGCTACGGCTATCCCGGCTACGGCGCCACCTGGGGCTTTGGATTTGGCGGGTTCTAAACGCCCGCCACTCGGGAACTCGCGCCCCGCGATTCGCCGCTAACGCGGTTCGGCCAGCCTCAGCCGCTCGGCGATCGGGGGATGGCTGTGAAACAGGAAGACCTCGAGCGCGCTCGGCTCGGGATCGTCCTTGTTGAGCCGGGCCAGTTTGTGAAACGCCGAGATGTATGCCTCGCGCTGCCCGGTTCGCTCGAGCGCGTAGCGATCGCACTGGCGCTCGAACCGCCGGCTGAGCGCGTTCTGCAGCGGTCCCAGCACCATAAAGAAGGCCGTCACCACGCCCATCACCAGGGGCAGCGTCCAGACGGGCCAAGCGGCCGGCCCGACGGTCGTCCCCAGTTGCCGGTTCACCCAGTGGCCGACGAGCCCATCGCAGAGGGCGAACGCGGCCACGCTCGCGACCGCGCCGGCCACGATCAATTTGCGAATGTGCCGGTGGACGTGATGGCCGACCTCGTGCGCCAGGATCACCTCGATCTCGTCCGGAGTGAACTGCGCCAGCAGCGTATCCCCGAGCAGCACGCGGCGCGTCTGCCCGAGCCCCGCCAGCATGGCATTGGCCTTGGTGGTCTCGTTGCTCAAGTCCAGCCGGTAGACGCCGGCAATGGAGAGGCCGGTTCCCGCGGCGAGCCGCGCCATGCGTGCCATGAGCTCGGCATCGTCAAGCCGCTCGATCTTGTGGAAGAGCGGCAGAAACACCACCGGCATGAGCTGCGTGAGCACCACGCTGACGACAAAAAAGATCAGCGCCGCGCAGAGCCACCACCACGCGCCAACTCCCCAAATGATCGCGTAGAGCCCCGCGAACATCACTCCCCCCAGCACGAGCGCCAGGGCCAGCTGCTTCAGGTGCCGCACGACCCAGCGGCCCGCCGTCAGCCGGCTCAGTCCGAAACGATGCTCGAGGACGAAGCCCGAATAGTACGACAAGGGGACCGAGACGAGCTCGTGCCCCAGCGTGACGAGGGCAAACAGCGCCAGCAAGCGCAGCGGGGCCGACGCGATGAAGCCTTCGAGCCAGCGATCGAGGGGAATCGCCACGACGACGGCAAACAACAGGAGGTACGCGAGATCGAGCAACTGGTCGGCGATCTCGCAGCGCAACTGCGCGCGGCCATAGCGCTTCGCTTCGGCCAGCTCCGTCGGCGACATCTCGCCCGCGGGGGGCGCAGTGTCGCTCGCAGCCGGCGCAGCGTCGCTGGCGACAGCCGGGGCTGAGTCCACGTCCGCAGCGGAACTCGCGGCGGGAAGTTCTGGATCGTGCGGAGGTTCACTCACGGCGATGTCATCCTTGCCCTGGGGTCGAGGGTGCGGGTCCCGCGAAGACCGGCGTCATACCGGCACGCGGGCGGCAAACGTCCAGTGCCGGTCCGACGTCTGCTGCGCCTCCTGATCGAGAAACCCGAGCTCCGCGACGAGCGCGCGGATCTCGGCCAGATTGAGTGACGCGCGGAGCGAAGCAGCGAACAACGCTCGCTGCCGGGGAGTGGCCTCGCCGGCATGCCGGGCGACGAGCGATTCCACCGCGGCGTCCGTTGCGGGACGGAGCAGATCGCGGAAAAAGAGGTAGCCCCCCGGCTCCGTCACGCGAATCGCCTCGGCCAGCACGCGCCGTGGCTCGGGGACGTGATGCACGATGCTGTTCGAGATGACCGCGGCAAACTCTCCCGCCCGATAGGGAAGTCCCTTGGCGTCGATCCGCTCCAGCGTCACGCGGTCGAGCAAACCGGCGGCCGCAAGATTCGTCCGGCCCAGGTCCAACATGCTCTCGGCCAGGTCGACGGCCGTGATGCACGCCGCGGGAATGCGCCGGCAGAGCTCGATTGGGATTTGCGCGGTGCCGGTCCCCAGATCGAGGATCGAGTCGGGAAAACGCGGGCCTGCCGGCACGAATGCCAGGAAGTCCTCGACGAACGCGCGATTAACCGCGCCATGATCCATCGCGTCGTACTCGAGCGCCTCCGCGGGCGAATCCATCACCTCGGGCTCGAGCACGCGGGCCAGCATGGCATCTCCCGTCTCGTCTGAACCTGGCGCCTGCCGGCCGCGGCGCGCCCGCGGACCCATTTACTTGCTTTCCGGAAACGCCGCGCGGACCTCGGCGAGATCGACGCCCAGAATGGCCTTCGCCAACGGCTGCAAGTCGCTCAGCTCGCCTTGGAAGTGAAACGTCGAGTGCGTGTGGGCCAGCGAATCTCCGGTCGCCAGCGGGCGGGCGGGCGAGAGGGTCTCGAGCTCGTAGAACCCGCCCAACGACTCCGCCCCGGGCTGCGCCGGACCGTCGTTGTAGCTGTTGAAGGCGTCACCCCGATACGGTTCGGCCTGCGGCAGCACCCAGGTGTTATTGAGATAGAGCTGCTCGGCCGCGTCGCCGGGAAGCGTGTAGTGGACGATCGTCAGCACGTTGTTCGCAAAGTCGATCGAACCGCCGACCGGCCGGGCGCGCTGCGGCGAGATCCCGATCTTCGCGCGGAAATGGCCGTCGCCGCGAAACAGCACCGCGCCCGGCGTCACCTGGAGCCGCTCGGCGGGCACGGGGCCGAAGTAATCGCTCGTCACCACCGGCCCCAGTTCCGCGTCGTCGCCTGGCTTGTAGGGAACGACGATGATCGTCTCCGGTCCTGGCGGAAACTGTCCCAGGGTCCAGATCGAAAGCAGGCCCCCCTCTTTGGTCAGGGCGGGGCCCACGTTGGTGATGGAATTCTGTGTGGCGAAGCCGACCATCTTCAAGCGGCTCGACTGGGGATCGCCGATCAGCGCGGTCGCCTCGGCCCCCAGGAGTTCGGCCAGGTGCGGCGGCCCGAGCAGCTTGACGACTCGATTGATCTCGATGTCGAACTTCGTCTTCGACGCGTTCTCGAATTGCCGCCGCGCGGTCAGCCGATAGAACGGCTCGCGCCGCCCCGAGGCAAGTCGGAATCCCCCTTCGTTCAAACCGCCGGGCGTGCGCCAGTTGGCGATCTCCTGCTTGGCGCCGGGCGCGAAGAAGATCGCAAACTGTCCCCCCTCGGGGGCCAGCCAGAAGCGATCCTCGCCGCCGTAGTTATTGAAGACGGCGTCTTTGGCGCCGCTTTCGATGAACTTGCGATTGATCCAGCCGAAGCTCCGCCCCCCGAGCCCTTGGGCCGACGATGTCATGACCCGCCCTTGATACTGCGGGCAGACGGCCACACGGGCTCCGAAGTCATTGGTGAGCTCGAGCACGTCGGTGTGCGCGGCCAGGAACTTCAGATCCTGCTCGTAGGTGGTCACGACGGCGGCGGCAGGCTCGGCGGCGTTGGCCGTCGCGGCATTCCCTGGCATGACCACTCCCACCCCCCAAACCAACCACCAAGACCAACCGCCGCGAACGACTGCTTGCCGCACAAACATGGAGTTTAGACCTCACCCAAGATGACCCGCGCCGCAGCTGCCGCGCGTTGTCTTGTTTAACGCTCCGCGGCGCGCAACTCAAGTAGTGGCGCACGCCCGCCAGGACGAGCGGGCGAGGCCTGGGCACGCAGTTGCGGGCTGCCGGGGGGCGAAACTCAGCCCTCGCCCAGCTGGCCCCGGATCCTCCCCCAGGCCTGGCGGATCACCTGGTCGGCGGCTCCCTTGATCAGGGCGGGACTGATGGCCGCCACCAGTCCCTTCCGCTCGGTCACTTCGGCCCGCCACTGCAGGCGCGAGCCATCGCTCTCGGGCGTGATCTCCATCCGCGAGACCAGCCGCAGGGTTTGCCCGATGCCGCTCGACTCGACGCGCGACACTGCGCGATGCGGCGGTTCCTGCTCGGCGATCTCGATCTTGACCTTCAGCGTGCCGCGGAGGAACGAGAACCCTGGGCGGACCACGCACTCCAGCGAATGGCCGTCGACCACGTTCGCGCTCACCAGGTCGGGAATGCACTGCGCGATCAGGTTCGGGTCGGTCATGGCGGCATAAACCTCCGCCGGGGGTGCGCGAAAGATCTCTTCGCCGCTGAATTCCAAAGGGGCGGCCATCAAGGGCTCCTCGTCATCGTGATCCGTCAACTCCACCAGCCAACCTACCAGCCGCGACCGCGCCGTCCAAGGCACGGCCGGGCAGTAAACTCGCCCGCGATAAGCGGTTGCACCACTGCTGCCAGGCGCCGCTGGCAGGGGCACGCTAGCGGTGGCAACGCTTCTATCGATTTTCTCGATTCTACGGGATCTTCCGCCGATAAGCACATTGGGTGGGACCAGCGCGCGGTCCGCCACGGCCCGGTCAGTTGCCGTGTGCGTGCGACCCGATCCCAAGCGCCGCTAGCCACTCGTCGGAAGGGAATCCATGAAACGAGCGATCTTCGCCGCACTCCTGCTGGCGACCGTGATCACCAGCAGCGGTTGCTGTGCCGTCAAGGATCTGTTCTGCCATCTCCCGGTCACGCGCCGCCTGTGCGGCAACGGCAGCATCTTCTGCGGACCGCCGATCCACAGCCGGGCCTGCAAGTCGGGCTGCGGCGAAACCTACTGGGGCGAGTGCATCAGCGACCGCGTCGCGTGCTGCGATCCCTGTGACAAGTGCGGCAACTGGTGCGGGCCGCAAACCGAGTATCCCGGCTACGTGCCCCCGGGCGCCGGCGGCTACACCGACTACTCGGCCGGACCAGTGATGGAAGGGGAAGGCGAGATCATCTACGACGGGCCGCCGCGCGGCACGCCGCAACAGGCGCCGTCGCAACTCCGTCCGATGCCCCCCACGACGCGCCGCCAGGGACCCGCCCGCTCGGCCATGCAAAAGTTCACCGTCCCCGAGCCGATCCCCGATCCGCGGATGGGACAACTGCAGCGTCCGAACTTCGTGGCTGGCCAGCAGCAGACGGTTCCGGCCGCATATCGTCCGTAGTTCGCGTCGCCAGGCCCGAGATCCGCTCCACCCAAACCGCCGGCACCCCGGCGGTTTTTTTGTGGAACGACGGTCCCCGATTCCGTTCCCGTCCGCGTTGCTTCGCGCGCCGCGAACCGTAGACTAAGGGCCGTCGCCCGCCCTTTGCCGCCACACTCGTTCACCGCACCAGGGACGCTCTCCCCATGTATCTCAGTGGCAGTCATGCGCTCTTGCAGATGCTGGCCGATGCCGGCGTCCCGTACCTCTTCGGCAACCCGGGCACGACCGAGTTGCCGCTGATGGACGCGCTCATCGACGACCGCCGCATCAAGTACATCCTCGGGCTGCAGGAAGTGCCGGTCATGGCCATGGCCGACGGTTTCGCCCAGGCGAGCCGCAAATTGGGAGTCGTCAATCTGCACATCAGCTGCGGGCTCGGCAACGCGATGGGAATGCTCTACAACGCCTACCGCGCCGGCACGCCGCTCTTGGTCACGGCCGGCCAGCAGGACCGGCGCTTGATGCTCGAAGAGCCCATCCTCTGGGGGCAGATGGTCGAAGTCGCGCGACCCTGGACCAAGTGGTCCGTCGAAGTGAATCGCGTGCAGGATCTCCCGACTGCCCTGCGCCGCGCCATCCAGACGGCGCTCACGCCGCCGACGGGACCCGTCTTCCTCTCGATTCCGATCGATGTGCAGTCGGAGATCGCCGAATTGGATCTCACGCCCGCCCGGCCGCTCGACCGGCACGTCCGTCCTCCGCTGGGAGCGTTGCAGCAGGCCGCGCTCACCTTGGCGCAAGCGGCCAATCCGGCGATCCTCGTCGGCAGCCGCGTCGTCGAGGCCGACGCCGTGACCGAACTGGTCGGCGTGGCCGAACAACTCGGCGCGCCGGTGATCTCCGAGTCGGGCACGACGCACGGCCGCTTGAGCTTTCCCACCGACCACCCCCTCTACGACCAGGGCCTGCCGCTCTGGTCCCCCGAGGTCCGCCGCCGGTTGCAAGACTTCGACACGCTCCTGGTCGTCGGCATGGACCTCTTGCGGCAATACGTCTACTACGAGCCGTCGCGGGCGATTCCCGAGCACATCAAGATCGTGCATCTCGATGAGGATCCCTATCAGCTCGGCAAGAACTATCCCGTCGAAGTCGGGCTGATCGGCGATCCCAAAGTCGGCCTGGCCGAGTTGGGCCAATTGCTCGCACAGACGATGACCCCCGACCAGCAGAGCGCGGCGCAGGCGCGGGCCGAGCGCTGGAAGTCGCT
>JAEUIK010000676.1 GCA_016793185.1 Planctomycetaceae bacterium
GGGGCGAGGGGATGGAGGAGCCGGCCTCGGAGAGGCCGACGACTGTAGAAAGAGCGAGGTCAGTGGCCT
This sequence comes from Planctomycetaceae bacterium, assembly GCA_016793185.1. GTDB lineage: Bacteria > Planctomycetota > Planctomycetia > Pirellulales > JAEUIK01 > JAEUIK01. The sequence continues at coordinate 70 of JAEUIK010000676.1, forward strand.
CGGCTACAGCAAACGGAGATCGGCCTCGCAGAGGCCGACTACAGAAGTTTCGCGGGCGCCGTTAGCTGGCCCGCCTTGACCACGCCCGCTTGCATTACGGCGATGAACCGCGAGCGGTCTTCGAGGATGCGGATGTCGGCCAGGACGTCGCCGTCGACGATCAGCAGATCGGCCAGCTTGCCCGGCTCGACGCTGCCGAACTCGTGGTCGCGTCCCATGATCTTCGCCCCGTTGAGGGTGGCGCACTTGATGGCGTCCAGCGGCGAGAAGCCGACGTAATTGACGAAGAAGCTGATCTCTTTGGCGTAATCGCCATGGGGATTCCAGGCAAAGCCGTAATCGCCGCCGAGGCCGACGATTCCCCCCGCCTCGTGGATCATGCGGGCACTTTCGGCGCCGCCGTCGAGCGTCTCTTGATGCCCGTCGATCACCTTCTGCGGCATCTTGAACTCTGGCCCATGCTGGACGCTGGCATACTCGAATTGCAGGGCGGGGACGACGGGCGTCGGTTTGGCCATCAACAGATCGAGCGCCTCGGCATCCATGAACGTGGCATGTTCAAGCGTATCGAAGCCGGCGCGGAGCGCGTTCTTGATGCCCAGGTTCGCGCGGCAATGCCCGGTGACTTTGACCTTGTAGTTGTGCGCTTCGGCAACGACGGCCTGCATTTCTTCCGGCGTCATGCAGAGGCTGTGGTGGTCGGCGTGGTCGCTGGCCGCGTCGCCCGTCGGATAGGTCTTGATCCACTCGACGCCGTCCTTGACGAGCTTGCGCGCCGCGGTGCGGGCTTCGATCGGACCGTTCACCAGCAGGATCAGCCCTTGCATGCCGAGTTGCAGGTAGTCGGGGTTCCAATCCATCAGCCCGCCGGATCCGCAGATCTCGCGCCCGCTGGCCGCCAACCGGGGACCGGGGAAGAGGTCCTCTTCGATCGCCCGCTTGAGCCAGACATCGATGTTGTGCAGGCTGCCGCCGCTGCGGGCGGCGGTATAGCCGCACTCCAGTGCGAGGCGGGCGTTATTGGCTGCCAGCAGCGTGACGAACTCGACGGGATACTTGATGTCGAGATCGGCCAGCTCCGAGACGTTGAAGTAGGTGGGATGGTAGTGGGCCTCGACGAGCCCGGGCAGGATCGTGCCGCCGCGGGCGTCGAGCGTCTGGGCGTCGGGCGGGACCTGCGGCGCCGCGGCTGCGGGCCCCGCGTAGGCAATCCGACCATCCCGGACGACGACGGCGGCATCGTCGATCGCCGGCCGGCCCGTGCCGTCGACGAGGCGGCCTGACTCGATCAACATCGTCCCCGACGCGCTGCGCATGCGATGACCCTCGCTGCAGGATCCCCCGAACCAACCGAACCGGCGGGCTTGATTCTAGAAGGGGACGAAGGCGTCCGCAATTTGTCGCGCCGCCGCGACTCTGCCAGTGGAATGCTATTGCTGCGGCAGCGCAAACCGGTACACGGTGCTGGCCGGGCCATCCTCGGGCAGCAGGTAGAAATCGCCGTCGAGCTTGGCGAAGCCTTCGCGGCTGAAGTTGTTGTTGCCCGAGCGCGTTTCGCCGCGGAGCTCGTAGCGCGTCTGCAGGGCGCAGCTCTTGGGATCGAGCCCGTCGACGACGGCGAGCCGGTGGTCGTCGACCTGAGTCGCGCCGCAGCCAAAGAGGAGGCCATCCCAGTAGTCGAGATCCTGGTAGGCAACTCCGGTCGGATTGTCGCGCTTTTCCTTGAGCTTGCCGGCAAGGTCGAAGAAGTAAACCTGCCGCGAGTCCCAGTTGACCCCCCAGACCGTCGACTCGCCGTCGCAGGCGGTGGCGCCCAAATGGTCGTCGACGGCGAAGGAGCTGAGCGTTTCGAGCGTCTGGGGATCGAGCTTCAGAACGGTCGTGGTTGATTTCGGGCGATACTCGGCCACCGGGACCCAGAGCCCGTCGCGCACGACTTGCATGCCGCCGGGGTGGTATTGCGCGCCGAGCGTTACGTCGCGCGCAGCGACAATCTTCGACGTGCGGCGATCGATGCGGAACACCCAGCCCTTCCGCTGCCCACGATCGACGCTCGAGATCCAAAAGTTCTCGGGCGTGACCGCCAATCCCTGCACGTGATGCGCGGGGATCTCCAGCGGCCACTGCTCGACGAGCGAAATGGGGCGCGGGCGGAGCTCTTCACGCTCTTGGGCGAACGCCTGGAGGCGAGGAACGCTCGAGGCGACTGCCAGGCAAACGCCCAGAACCCAGGCGCAGAGCCTCGCCAAGCGCAGCGATTGCTCGACGCCGAGGCGCATCGGGTGGGTTCCTGAATGCGGGGGGCCACGGCCAATACGCGGATCGGCTTGGACCGGGGCGCCCGTTAAGTTAAATATAGGCCTTCGGTTGCGTGAAGCGAGCCGGCGAATGGATGAACCGGGCCGCCGGGACGCAAGAAGCAGCCGCCGCCGCGGTTGACAGTCGCCGGAGGCCCCCCTAAAATCCGTGGTTTACCCGAAAATTTCCCAAACTCGAATCCAATTCATAAGTTGCGGCCGGCAGCAAGTCCCCCGGCGGGGACGGAATCCGGATTCCGCACGGTGATTTTTCGCAGCGAAGGCGCCAGCAATGAGCATCGGTCTTCTCGGTCAAAGGGTCGGCATGACCCAGGTCTTCGAGGAAGGGGGCGTCGTCGTCCCCGTCACGGTGCTCGAAGTCGGCCCCTGCCGCGTCTTGCAGATTCGTTCGAAGGAACGGGACGGCTACGAGGCGGTCCAACTCGGTTTCCGCGACAAGCCCCGTCGCCTGGCCAGCCGCAGCCAGCGCGGTCATGTGGCCAAGCTCGACAGCAAGCGCTCGCGCACCCGAGCGGCCGCGGGCGTGGCGGCCGTGGCCAAGGCCGATTGCGAACCGCAGCGCCTGCTGCGCGAGTTCCGCGTCTCGCCCGAGGGCTTCGAAGTGGGGCAGACCCTCAAGGTCGATTCGCTGGCCGAGATCAAGGCCGTCGACATCACCGGCACCTCAAAGGGGCGCGGCACGGCGGGCGTGATGAAGCGGCACAACTTCAAAGGTCAGCGCGCCACCCACGGCGTCAAGAAGGTCCACCGTCATGGTGGTTCGCAGGGGCAGAACACCTACCCCGCGCGCGTCTTCAAGGGGAAGAAGATGGCCGGCCGGATGGGCAACGCCCGCAGCACGATGCGGAACCTGCAGGTCGTGCGGATCGACGCCGACAACAACCTGCTGCTGGTCCGCGGCGCGGTGCCGGGCCCGAACGGCGGGTACGTCATGATTCGCCCGACGAACAAGAAGTAGTCGCGCTCGAGTTTCTCTCGACGACTGACGACTTTCTCTCGGCGGCTGACGGCGGCGGTTTGGTCTCGATCGCTCCGGCATCCCCCTCGGTCGGGCGAGGGCGAGCCCTGACCTGCACACGAGAGTGATTCGCACCATGAGCGACGCAGCACCCTCTGATGCTCCGCGCTGGCAGCCAGTCTCGGCGATCGATCGCCGCGTGCTGGGCGTCCTGGTCGAGAAGGCCAAGACGACCCCCGACGCCTATCCCCTCTCGATCAATGCGCTCGTTACCGGCGCGAACCAGAAGAACAATCGCGAGCCGGTCATGGAGCTGCAGGCGGACGCCGTCGAGGAGTCGCTCGACCGGCTGCGGCAGCTGGGCGCCATCGCGCTGGTGCAAGGTTCCTCGCGCGTGGACCGCTACCGCCATCTGCTCTACGAGTGGCTTGGCGTCGACAAGGTCGAAGTCGCGGTCATGGCCGAACTGCTGCTGCGGGGCGCGCAAACCGAGGGGGAGCTGCGCGGACGGGCCGCACGGATGGAACCGATCGCCGATCTGACGGCGCTGCGGCCGATCCTCGATTCGCTGAAGAGCAAGGGGCTGTTGATTTCGCTCTCGCCCGCGGGGCGCGGGCACGTCGTCTCGCACGCGTTGTACACGCCGCGCGAATTGGAACGGCTGCAGGCCGAGTTCGGCTCGGCGCAGGTTTCGACTTCGGCGCCGCGCGTGGCCGCGGCCGGCGCTGTGGAAGCACATCGCGCGGCACCGGTGGCGGCGACGAGTGTCGCGCCCACGGCCCTGCCGCCGCACTCCCCAGCTCCGCCGCGCGAGCCGGCCGAATTGGCGGCACTCAAGAGCGAACTGCGGCAGGCGCTGGAGACGATCGCCGAGCTGCAGGAGAGCGTGGCCGAATGCCGGCGCGAGATCCGCGAGCTGCGCGACGCGCTGGGCGCCTGATTGGGCGGCCCGGCCGGGCGTCCACGCGACGAAATCTCGATTCCCCGGAATAACTCATGCCGCCGGCATAAACGGCCGATAACCAGGGATGTAGGCAAGGCGAGCTTTAGACCGTGTCGAGGGTTGGCGGCCTCGACACGGTCTTACTTTTTGCGCTCAGGCCGTTTCGCGTTCGACGAGCTTGAGGTCGTCGATCATCAGCTCGCGAATCTTGAACTTCTGGATCTTGCCGGTCACCGTCTGCGGGAACTCCTCGACGAACCGCACGTAACGCGGCACCTTGAAGTGCGCCAGGCTTTGTTTGCAGTAGGCGCGGACCTCGTCCTCGCTGAGCTGTGCTCCGCGTTTGAGCTTGATCCAAGCGCAGAGCTCTTCGCCGAACTTGAGGTCGGGCACTCCGACCACCGACGCCTGCTCGATCGCCGGATGGCGGAAGAGAAACTCCTCGACCTCGCGCGGATAGATGTTCTCGCCGCCGCGAATCACCAGGTCCTTGATGCGTCCGGTGATGCGATAGCAGCCGTTCGGCAGGCGGAGGGCCAGATCCCCCGTGTGCAGCCAGCCGTCGGAGTCGATCGCCGCTTGCGTGGCCTCTGGGTTCTGATAGTAACCGAGCATCACCACGTGCCCGCGCGTGCACAGCTCTCCCTGCTGGTTGTCGCCCAACGTGGCGCCGGTGCCGGGATCGACCAGCTTGACCTCAACGCCGGGGAGCGGCCGGCCGACGGTCTCGACGCGATTCTCGATCGGGTCGCTCCGCAGCGTTTGCGTGATGACCGGCGAGGCCTCGGTCTGCCCATAGCAGATGGTGAGCTCGCTGGCACCCATCCGGTCGATGACTTGCCGCATGATCTCGATCGGGCAAGGGCTGCCTGACATGATCCCCGTGCGCAGCGAGCGGAGATCGCGCCCGGCGAAGGTGGGGTCTTCGAGCTGGGCGATAAACATCGTGGGGACGCCGTAGAGGACGGTCGCGCGCTCCTTTTCGATGGCGTCCAACGTCGCAGTCGACTGAAACGACTCGGCCGGAATGATCATCGCCGCCCCGTGGACCGCGGCGCACAGAGTTCCCAGGACGCAGCCGAAGCAATGATAGAAGGGCACCGGGATGCACATCCGGTCGTCGGGGCCGATTCCCTGCATCATTCCCACATAGCAGGCGTTGAGCAGCAAGTTGCGATGGCTCAGCGTGGCGGCCTTGGGAAATCCAGTCGTGCCCGAGGTGTATTGAATGTTGATCGGCTCGCCGCAGTGCAATTGCGCCCGCTGCGCCGCGAGGCGGTCGGCGCCGATCGCCGCGCCACGGTCGAGAAACTGCTGCCACGACCAGGTTCCGGCTGGCGCTTCTCCTTGGATGGCGACGACCGTTTGCAAGCGTGGATACTCGGCCGCTCGCAGAGCGCCGGGTTGCGACAGCGCCAGTTCGGGGCAGACCTCGGCCAGCATCGCGAAGTAGTCGGACGACTTAAAGCGATCCACCAGAAAGAGCGCCTTGGCGTCGCTCTGCTTGAGGACGTAACGCAGCTCGAAGGGGCGATAGGCCGGGTTGATCGTCACCAGCACCGCGCCGATTTCAGCCGTGGCGAACTGCAGGATGACCCACTCGGGCACGTTCGTCGCCCAGATGGCTACGTGGTCTCCCTTGTCGATCCCGGCGGCCAGCAGCCCCCGGGCGCACGCGGCGACGGCGGCGCCGAACTCGACATAGCTCATCCGCGCGTCGCGGTGGGGAAAGACCAGGGCGTCGTGAGCGCCATACCGCTCGACCGTGGCGGCGAGCACCTGCGGGATCGTCAACCCCTCGACCCACGGGTTTGAACTGGCGGATACGGAGTCCATGCGTTATCTCCCCCCCTCTCCACGAAAGCATCGCCGCGGGCGGATCGTAGCGCACCGAAGTCAGCTCGCGGGCGCCGCGCCCAAGTTGAGGCGAGCCAGATCGCACGTGCGAGTCAGCGCCACGCGCACCGGCGGGACGTTGCCTCGGCCCGCTTCGCCTACGCCCG
>JAEUIK010000699.1 GCA_016793185.1 Planctomycetaceae bacterium
TCGGAGATCGAAATTCGCCCGATCTTCTCACCGGAGGATTTTGGCGAAGCGTTCACGCCCGAGCTGCAGGCGCAAGAAGCACGGCTGCGCGAGCAGACGGAGCGTCTGCAGAAGTCTTGAGCTCCGCTTGCCCGCCGCGGCCAACTTCCCTACTGGCTGCTGAGTTCCGCCTGAGTCTGCGCTCACGGGCGACGATCGGGCCATGAGAATGAGGATTCCCCATGAACACCAAGATCTTCGTCAACCTGCCGGTCAAGGATCTCGAAAAAGCGAAGACGTTCTTCGAGTCGCTGGGTTATACGTTTAACCCGCAATTCACCGACGAGACGGCCGCCTGCATGGTCGTCAGCGATGACATTTACACCATGTTGCTCACGTATCCCAAGTTTCGCGAGTTCACGCCGAATCCCATCTGCGATGCAACCCAGAGCACGGAAGTGCTTGTCTGTCTGTCGTGCACAAGTCGTCAGGACGTCGACGAGCTGGTACGCAAGGCTGTGTCGGCGGGAGGATCGACCTTCAAAGAACCGCAGGATTTGGGATTCATGTACGCCCACAGTTTCCAGGACCTGGACGGTCACATCTGGGAATTGGTGTGGATGGACCCCAGTGCGATTCAGCCCGGGTAGTCGAATGTGGCTGCTCGATCTAGCGGGCGTCGTGAAAAATAATGCCGAGCGTAAACCGCGTCCCGGAGCGGAGCGGGCTGACGCCATGCCGCATGGTGACGCGATGAAACCCCCGGCTGCCGCGCACCGGTCGTGCGCTGACCGGAAAAATCACACCCTCGCCCTGGCGGAGCGGAACGACGGAAACTCGCGATTGCATCCGGGGCCGCTGTTCGGTGAGGACGAACTCGCCCCCCGTGAAATCGCGCTCGGGTGATGAGAGGAGGATCGCCACCTGGAGCGGGAAGACATGCTCGCCATAGAGGTCTTGGTGCAGGCAGTTGAAGTCCCCGGTTTCATAGCGCAACAGGAGCGGAGTCGGTTTGGTTTGTCCGGCCCGGTGACAGCGGCGCAAGAAGTCGTCGTGGCTCGCCGGATAGCGAGTCGCGCTGCCCAGGTTTTCCTGCCAGCGGTTCGCGAGTTGTGCCAGTTGCGGGTACAGCGCCGTGCGAAGCTTTTCGACAATCTCGGGCAGCGGGTACCCGAAGTACTTGTACTCGCCGCGTCCATAGCCGTGCCGAGCCATCAGGATGTGCCGGCGGAACGGGGCCTCGGTGGCGTACAGCTTTCGCAGCCGCGCACACTCAGCGGGTCGCAAGAACTGGCCGGTCAGAGCATATCCTTGCTCGTCCAGCGCGTCCGACACGGAGTCCCAGGCCAGCGCCAGGAACGGTGACGCTGCCAAGCGGCGCCGCGTTGAACCGCTGGCCGCCGCTGGAAGGCGATCCGGGCCGGGGCTCATGATTGGGCCTTTCGACGCTCGCGCTCGAGCAACTGAGCTTTGCGCGCGACTCCCCAGCGATAGCCCGCCAGCGAGCCATCGGTCCGCACCACGCGATGGCAGGGAATCGCCACGGCCAGCGGATTCGCGGCGTTGGCGCCGGCGACGGCTCGAATGGCCGTTGGCGCACCGATGCGGCGGGCGAGTTCCCGATAGGTCGTCGTCTGTCCCAGCGGAATGCGCCGCAGTTCTTGCCAGACGCGCTGTTGAAAGGCCGTGCCGCGGATATCCAGTGGCAATTCGTGGTTGGCTTGGGGATGCTCCACGAGGCCGACGACTTGGGCAACGAGTGCTTCGAACGCGCGATCGCCGCCAGCGAACTCGGCGCGCGGGAAGCGATCCTGCAATTCACGCACAAGCAGCTCGGGCTCGTCGCCCAGCGCGATCGTGCAGATGCCGACGTCGGTGGCCGCCACCAGGATGGATCCGAGCGAGCACGTGCCGACGGCAAACCGAATGACCGCGCCTGCCCCGCCAGCGCGAAATCGTCCCGGCGTCATACCAAGCGTTGCCGCGGCCGTGGCGTAGCAGCGGTTGGGGGACTCATAGCCGGCGTCCAACATTGCATCCGTCACCGAGCGTCGCGCGGCGAGTTGGGTCCGGACACGTTGATTCCGCTGGGCCTGCGAGTATTGCTTCGGCGTAATGTTCATGTGGGTGCGAAAGGTACGGTGAAAGTGCGCGGCGCTCATGCCGACCGATTTGGCCAGCGTGGCCGTGGGGAGCGGGTCGCGGCTCTGCTCGATCAGCCGGCAAGCGCGGATGATTGCCGCCGCTTGGGGCGAGCGGGATGCCCGCTCGTGCGGACGGCAGCGTTTGCAGGGCCGAAAGCCCGCCAGCTCGGCCTCCCGGCAGGAGGAATGGAAGCGGACATTCTCGCGGCGCGGCCGGCGCGACGCGCACGAAGGCCGGCAGTAGATTCCGGTCGTCCGCACCGAGTAGACAAACGTGCCGTCCGCCTGCGGATCACGTTCGACGATCGCCCGCCAGCATTCGGCCGGGTCGGTCACAGCCGGCGGGGTTGTTTCAGGTTTCCTGCTCATGGTTCTCATTGATCCAGTTGCCAGATTGGCCGCCGGCATGCGGCGTTCGATTGCCGCGGGTAATCTATGCTGGCAACCGCCCCAGGGGCGCCCTTTTTTCTGCTTTCCGATTCGGATTGCGCCCCAGCCGCTGGCTGGCGCCAGCAACCGGCTGCTGCCATGAACCTTGCGGGGGGGGCCGGGCCCGCGCAAGGCCCGCCTCCCTGCTGATTCTCTCGCGGCGGGGGGCCGGGTCAACGACCGCCGGCCCCCGACGGGGTTCCGCCTCCCGCGGGCAGCTCCATCCCCCGGGGGAACTGGGCTTTTCCCCGCTCCGCGGGATTCCTAAGATGTTCGCCGCGCCGGCCGGCTCGCCAGCAGCTGGCTCAAATCGAGGCGTGGATTAGCGCGCCCGATGCACCCCGGCCCGCGACGGCCGCGTGGCTTGCGAAGTTCGCAAGTAAGGAAACTTGCAAATGTCACTGACCGACTCCCTGCTCCGCGTTGCCTTTCTCGGGGCCGAATGGGTGATGTGGTTGCTGCTGTGCATTAGCGTGATCAGCATCGCGCTGATTGCCGATCGATTGGTGTTCTTCAATCGAATGAACATCAACCTGGCGAAGCTCTCGGATCGTCTGCAGGCGTTCCTTCGCGCCGGAAATATCGACGGCGCGCGCGAACTGGTGGCCGCATCGTCGTCAGCCGAATGCGCCGTGGTGGCCGCGGGGCTCGACGCCATCGAGCGCGGACCGCACGCCGTGGCCGAAGCGATGCTCAGCGAGCGGGCGGTCCAGCGTCTTCGGCTCGAGCAGTTCCTGACCATTCTCGGCACTGTCGGCAGCAATGCGCCGTTCGTCGGCCTGTTTGGCACCGTCTTGGGCATCATCAAGGCCTCGCACGACCTCGTGGCACTCGACGGGGGCGCCGCCGGGGCGGTCCTGGCGGGGGTTTTCGAGGCGCTCGTGGCCACGGCCGTCGGCTTGTTCGTGGCCATTCCGGCCGTCCTGGCCTTCAACTACTTCCAACGCCGCACGAAAAGCTGCCTGGGGCGCATCGACGCACTGGCCCACCTCGTGCTTTCCGAGATCGGGGACGGCGAGGTTACCAAACGTCAGCCACGTTCGAGGGTCGCCTGATGCTCGGCAGCTCATTCGAGTCGTCGGAGGAAGCCGGCGAAATCCTCTCCGAGATCAACGTCACGCCGCTGGTCGACGTGGTGCTGGTGCTGTTGATCGTGTTTTTGATCACGGTTCCCTCTTTGGTTTCGCGCGGCATCGAAGTCAATCTGCCGAATGCCACGTCGGGCAACACCCCCGATGACCTCCGCTTGACCGTGACCTTGCGCCATGAGCCACAAGGGGGGTACGAGCTGTACGCCAACGGCGTGCCGACCGATCTCGAGAAGATCGAACCCTTGGTGGCCGACCTCCTGCAACGCAACGACGAGCTGACGGCGATCGTCGCCGCCGATGAGGGAATTCCTTACGGCGACGTCGTGCAGGTCGTCGACCGGCTGGCCGCGTTGGGGGTCCGCGATTTCTGCCTCAGCACCGAGCATTCCTCTCCCTGAGCCTCGGCGCAGCCGGACCCGGACGATAGCATGTGGGCCGGGGTTCTCCGCGTTTAGCCGATGGGACTGTAGTGCATGGAATGGATTAAGAGCTTCGTTGATCTGTTTCTCCATCTCGACGAGCATCTCGACCAGTTGATCGGCGATTACGGACCCTGGATCTACCTGATCCTGTTTCTGATCATTTTTTGTGAAACAGGATTGGTGGTCACCCCCTTCCTGCCGGGTGACTCGCTGTTGTTCATGGCGGGTGCGTTTGCTGGCCAGGGGAAGATGAACCTGGCACTGCTCTTCGTGTTGTTAACCGTCGCCGGGATCCTGGGGGACGCCGTCAATTATGCCGTGGGAGCGTATTTAGGGCCGAAGGTCCTCAAACGCAACGGCCGTTTCCTCAAGCCCGAATACATCGCGCGGACCCAGCGTTTTTACGAGCGCTACGGCAACAAGACGATCGTGCTGGCCCGGTTCGTGCCGATCGTGCGGACGTTCGCGCCGTTTCTGGCCGGGGTTGGCCAGATGACCTACTGGCGTTTCGCCAGTTACAACGTGATCGGGGCCCTCGTCTGGGTCACGCTCTTCCTGGTCCTCGGCTACTTTTTCGGCCAGTTCAAGGTCGTCAAAGAGAACGTCGAAGTTCTCGCGCTGGCGATCGTGTTTATTTCGGTCCTGCCGATGGTGTGGGAGTGGTGGCGACATCGCAAGTCGGGCACCGAGGCCGCGGCCGTCGAGGCCGAATCAGGGCATTAATCCCCAGCGTCCATCGCCGGCAGCGGCGCGGAACCCGGCATCGTGCCGGGCGGGCGCGGTTCGGCCCTGGGGTTGGCGCCCCTTGTCGGCGTGGCGTGCGCCGCCGTTTGGGCTCGTACCGGTGCGATTCACTCGCGAACGGGCCGCGAATCGTTGCTCAGCGTGCAATCCTTGACGAACAAGTCGCGCACCTTGCCCGGTCCGAGTACGCGCTCGAGTTCGCGAAACGCGAAAAACGGGATGAACGCCACGAAGACGACCAGCACCATGGCGGCGATGTGGGGCCAGCCTTGCTCCTGGACCTCGGCGAGCAGCTGCGCGGCCGACTTGCGCTCGAACGTCAGGCCGACGCTGAAGTGCTCGAGCACTTCGATCACCGACGCAAACAGCACAAACACGATCGTGTTGTAGAGCGTCGGCACGATCAGCGGCCGTTCGCGGAAGCGCTCCCCCAGACGCAGGGCATCGGCCGTGAGGATGATCTTGGCGAGGACGAGCGCTTTGACCAGCGTCAGCCCGTACTCGACGTAATCGACTTCGTACTCGGAGAGAATCAGCCGCGTGTAGAGCCGGAAGACGAAGAAGAAACAGGCGAAGTAGATGAAGATGCCAATCAGGCGGCGCAGCTCGGTGACGAGTTTTTCCTGGAGCCACGCGGCGGTGAACTTTTCGTGGTGCATCGTGCCCTGTGGATTCGGTTCTCGAGAGGCTCTGCGCTTCCTGCCGCGGCCACCCGGGCGGGGCGCGTCGTTATTTTCCATCGTGCGGCCAGGCCCGCAAGGCCGTTTGCGCCACTTGCCGTAGTTCGGCGGCGCGGGCGCCACCGGCAGCCTGGACCGCCATGCCATGCATGACGACCGCAAAGTACTTGGCGAGTTGGCCGGCCGACGTCCCGGCGGGGAGTTCGCCGGTGCGGATCGCCTGTTCGTAACGCTGCCGTAAGGCGGCCTCGGTCGCGGCCCGGCGGCGGTTCAATTCGCGGCGCGGACCGCTGGCAGTGTCGCCGCCGGCCAGGGCCCCCTGCACGAGAAAGCAGCCGCGCGGATTGCGGCGACCGGTGACCAGCTCGATGCTCCGGGCGAGGAGTTGCTCGGTCGCGGCGCGCGCCGTGGGCGCGGCGAGCGCCTCGCGCACATGGCAGGCGGGGCCGGCCAGGTAGCGGTCGACGGCCTGGCGAAATAAGGCTTCCTTGTTGCCGAATGCGGCGTAGAGGCTGGGGCGGTTGATGCCCATCGCCGCGGTGAGGTCGGGGAGCGAGGCTCCCTCATACCCCTTGCGCCAGAAGACGCGCAGGGCGCGGTCCAGGGCCTGCTGGAGATCGAAGGTGCGGGGCCGGCCGGCCGGCATGGCGGGATCCCTTTCTTACCTAATGGTACACTATTCCCCTTGTCGGTCCAAGACGCGCCCGGTAATATCATACCGTGTAGTACATAAATCGGCCGGACCCGCGTTGGCGCGGGCCTCGTCTCCAGGAGTCACGCCATGTCCACCGAACTTGCGGGTCAGGTTGCCGTCGTCACCGGAGCTTCCAAGGGAATTGGCGCCGCCATCGCCCGCGAGCTGGCCGACGCCGGAGCGGGCGTCGTGCTCAACTACGCCGCCAGCAAGGGGAACGCTGAACGTCTTGCCGCCGAGATCGTCGCGCGCGGCGGTCGCGCCGTGGCCGTGCAGGCCGACCTGGCCCAGCCCGCCGAGGTCGCCCGGCTGTTCGCCGAGTCCCAGCAAGCCTTCGGGAAAGTCGACATTCTGGTCAATAACGCGGGCGTTTACGAGTTCGCACCGCTCGCAGCGATCACGCCCGAGCACTTTCACAGGCAATTCAACCTGAACGTCCTCGGGCTGCTGCTGGCGACGCAGGAAGCCGTCAAGCGAATGGGCCCCGGCGGCGCAATCATCAATATCAGCTCGGTCGCGGCGACTGCGGGGCTGCCCGATTCGGCCGTCTATGGCGGAACCAAAGCGGCCGTCGACGCCGCCACGCGGGCCCTCGCCAAAGAACTCGGGCCGCGGCAGATTCGCGTCAATTCGGTCAACCCGGGCATGGTCGAGACCGAAGGGGTCCACGCCGCCGGAATCGCCGAGAGCGAATTCCGCAGGCAGATCGAAGCGACCACGCCGTTGGGACGCATCGGCCAGCCAGCCGATATCGCCCGGGTCGTGCGGTTCCTTGCATCCCCCGCGGCGGGCTGGATCACGGGCGAGACGCTCTATGTCGCGGGTGGGCAGCGCTGAGCGAGCCGGACCGCACAGGTGCCCGGCCGCCCTGTGCTTCGCGCTCGACCCGCAGCGAACCCCTAATGCTGGAACAAGAATTCCTTGGCGTTCAGCAAGGCCCAGCAGACGTCCTCGAGCCCCTGCACACGGTCGGCCTGGGCCGAGACGTGCTTGGTGGCCGCGGCAATCTCCTCGTCGTTGGGCCGCCGGCAGAGGGCTGCGAGGTAGAGCTCGGTGACGATCTCCGGATCGCTCTTGCCGGCCGTGGCGAGCACGCGGAGCCGGTTCTCGGCCGCGGTCAGCTTGCCATGCACGAGCGGGCCGTTGATCATCTGCAGCGCCTGCGAGAGATTCGATTCGCTCGACCGCTCGCATTGACAGGCCATCTCGCGCGCGGGCTGGCCAAAGACCTTGAGGAAGTAATTGTCCTGGTCGGGGCTGGGGAGCGCGGTCGCCCGGGTTCCGGCCGGCAAGCCGGCGTACTTCTCGTCGATGCCGGTCACCCGGCACACGGCGTCCAGCAGTTGCTCGGCGGTCAGCAGGCGGGTCTTGGCGTGCGAAAAGTACTTGGTGTCGTTCGCATTGAACGCGTTCTTGCGGCTGCTGAGCTGGTAGGTCCGGCTGTTGAGAATCGTCCGCAGGATATGCTTGCGGTCGAATCCCGACTTGACGAACTCGTCGGCCAGGGCGTCGAGCAACGCGGCGTTCGACGGAGGATTCGACGCCCGGAAATCATCGACCGGCTCGACGATGCCGCGCCCCATCACGTGCCCCCACAGGCGGTTCACTTCGGCCTTGGCGAAGAAGGGGTTGCCGCTGGCCGTCAGCCAGGCCACGAAGGCTTGGCGGCGGTCCTCCTCGCCCGGGATGTCGGCGTCCCCCTGCAACGGGAGCCAGGGTTTCATCTGCTTGCCCGTCCGCGGCTGGGTCACTTCGCCCCCCCGGGCGACCCAGACGACCAGCTCATCGGCGGCGCCGGTCGGCTTGCGCTGCAGGCGGTTGAAGAAGGCGCCGATGCCGTAGTAATTGTCCTGCGTCCAGCCCTCGAAGGGATGATTGTGGCACTTGGCGCATTGAATGCGAATGCCGAGGAAGGTCTGCGCCGTGGTTTCGGTGCAATCGTTGGTATCGCCCGCCGTGCGAAAGTAATTGGCCGGCGGGTTGTCGAAGGTGCTGCCTGAAGAGGTCAACAGGGCGGCCACGAACTGATCATAGGGTTGATTGTCGCGCAGGCTCTTGACCAGCCAGTGGTTGAACTTGTGCACGCCCGCGGCGGTGACCTTCTTATTGTTCATCCGCAGCAAGTCGCCCCACTTGAGGGCCCAGAACTCGGCATACTCGGGGCGTGCCAGGAGCTGATCGACGAGCTGCGCGCGCTTTTCGCCGGCCGGGTTGGCCAGGAAGGCCTCGGTCTCGGCAATCGAGGGGAGCACGCCGATCACATCGAGATACGCGCGGCGGAGAAATTCCTCGTCGCTGCAGACATCGGACGGCAGGATCTGCAATTGATGCAGCTTCTCGAAAGTCAGCTTGTCGACAAAGTTCGTCTCGGCCGGATCGTTCCACTGGAAGTTCTCGACGTCCTGCAGAAACATCAGGCTCGAAGTGGCCATCAGCTCGAGGTAACGCACGAGAATCGTCGATTCCCCCTTGTCGGCCGCGGTGACGAGCCCATGATTGTCGACCGTGGCGACCGCTTCGTCGCTCGAGGAGAAGCAGGCCAGCGCCGTAATGTCGCGCACCGAACCATCGGAAAAGTGTCCCAACGCGACCAGTTGCTGCGTGTCGGCGGGGCGCTTGAGGATGCGCTGGTTGGGATAGACCTCGATCGACGTGCAAACCGGGGCCGCGGGATCGTCCACCCGCATCCCCTCGCCAATCCAGTCGCGGAGCAGCGCGTAGCTCGCGTCTTCCTTGGTGATTCGCCGTCCGCCGCCGTGAGCGACTTCCATCAACGGCTTGCGCAGTAACAGGCTCGCCTCGGGCTCGTAGACGTTCGTGCGCCGATTGAAAGTCTCCCGGGCGAGCGTCTCGATATCGAGCACCGCGTCGTACGCGCGGAGCGAGAGGCGGAAGCCCCCCTTGCCGCTTGGCGAACCGTGGCAGGCCCCCGAGTTGCAGCCTTGCTTGGTGAGCGCGGCCAGCGTGCCGTACTGGAACGAAACCGGATCGGGGGCGGCCAGATTGCTCACTTCGACCGGCACGACCACCTCGTGGCCGCCGGCCCGCACCCGGACGCTCGTGGCGCCGTCGCCCGCGGGTCGAATGATCGAGCCCGCCAGGGTCGCGACTTGCGGGCTGTCGGAAACGTACTCCGCGACGCTCGTCAGATCCTGCAGCGTGCCGTCGGCGTAGAAGCCGGTCACGACCAGCTGCATTTCGCGCCGCTGGCTGGCGAGCTTCACGCTCGCCGGGAAGACTTCGATGCGAGCGGGAGTTCCGACGACCACCGCGTGCGGCGCAGCGGCAGCTGCCGGCGAATTCTCGCCTGCCGCGGCGGGGGCGGGGACCACTGCGGCCGCCAGCAGGGCCAGCGCTCCGCTCCACAGCGTGCACTGATACAGCATGCACTGACGGAGCAGCTTGTGTCCGATTCCATGACAGTCAGCACGGTGCATCGAATTCTCCTTGCGCTTCGTGCGAATCGCTTCGTCGGGTTGTCCGGCGTGTTGTTCGGTTCCGTCGCTTGTCGGCTTGTGCGGGCAGTCGCCGCGGGACCCGTTGGTCGCGCTACGGCATCTTGACTTCCAATGGTGTGGTTG
>JAEUIK010000711.1 GCA_016793185.1 Planctomycetaceae bacterium
CGGGCGGTGTTGCACTCTCTCCGGCCTTCACGATCTTCAGTAACTCGACCAGGCACGCACCCGCCACGGCGGGGAGCGACAAGAGGAACGAGAAGGTCGCCGCGGCGCCGGGGGTCAGCCCTTGCCACAGCCCGGCCGAAATCGTGCAGCCGCTGCGCGACAAGCCCGGCAGCGGGGCCAACGCCTGAAACAGCCCGATGATCCAGGCCTGTTTGAGGTCGATCTCCTGGTATTCGGTCAGCCCGCGCGGTTGTTGCCCCGCCCAGAGCAGCATCACCCCCGTCACGATGAGCATGACGCCGGTCAAGAGCGGGCTGGTCAGGTAATCCTCGAGAAAGAGCTTCATCAGCAGCCCGGAGACGACGACCGGCAGGGTGCCGACAAGAATCGGCCCGATCACGCGTTGATCCTGCGTGAGGAGCCGTTTGATTTCCTGCCAGAAGACCACCGCCACGGCCGCCAGGGTGCCGGCGTGCAGCACGATCGTCAGCTCGAGTGGATCGGTCCAGGGTTTGCCCGTGATCCGCGCAAACAACTCTTGCGCAATGGCGAGGTGGCCGTCGGAGCTGATCGGCAGGAATTCGGAGATCCCTTGGATGACCCCCAAAAGAATGACTTGCAGATAATCGCTCATCTGGACTCAACGCGAATAACGAGGTCGGGCATCACAAGACCGCGACCAGGTTCGCGATCCATCCGGTTGCGACAACGCGACCGGATGGAAGAGTATAGCTCGCCGAGGGAGCGCCCCGGAGGGGCGTTTGCCCGGCATTTTCGGTGCGAGCCGCCAGCGCCGCGCGACCGTCGGGCAGTTGGCGCCGATGGATTACGGCTGGGGCGATCCGAGCGGAATAACCCGCACGTCGATCATCTGCTGCAACGAACTTCGCAGCCGCGTCTCATCCAGCGCCTTCAACAGCATCCGATAACGAGCCTCTTCGGCATCGATCTTGATTTGCGCCAGATCGAGCTGCGGATTGCGACGCAGCTTATCGGCTTGCTTGGCCAGGGCCTCGCGCCTGGTCGCCACCTCTTTCAGCTCGATCGTGGCCGCGTCCAGCTGATGCTGGAGGCCGAGCAGGCGTTCTCCCCCCGCCGCGGACTGGAGCGACTTCTGATGTCGAGTCAACTCTGCTTCCGCCGCGGCGACGTCCGTCTCGACTTCGAGCACGGCCGCGCGCGTGCCCGTCCGATCCCGCTCGGCCTGCTGAGCCACGCGCAGCTTCTCTTTGAGGATTTGCAGGACGCGCGCGAGCTGTTCGCCGACCGGATCTCGGACCGAAGCCTCTTGCGCCGCTTTGCCGACTTCCGCGATTCGCCGCTCGAGTGCCTCGACCCGAGCCGTCAAGGCCGTCTCAGTCACGTTGGCGGTGATCATCTGCGAGGCAATCTCGGCCTGCACGCGCTCCTGCACGGCCGCCGGCCAGCTTCCCGAGTCACGCTCGAGTAGTTGATAGTGCCGGTGCATCTCGGCCAGCTCCAGCGCGGATTGCTTCGCCCTCGCTTCCAACTCGGCCTGTCGCAAGCGATTGCGGTCGCCGCCCTGATTCATTTCGTTCAGTTCGCCGAATAAGGGGGCGACGACCGAATCGAGTAGCTTTTGCGCGGGAACTTTCGGATCGTACGAGCGGGCCGTGATCAGCAATTCGCAGATTCCCACGGGGAGGCGATCTTGACTCAGCATCGGCCCCTGATCGGTCACATCGAACGACGGAGCCAAGGCAGAGTCGCCCACGGGGATCCCTACCTTCATCATCACTGCGAGTCTGAGGTTGGGATGATGAAGCAACGCATCGATCAGAAACGGGCTTGCCAGACCCGTCTCCGGCGGCGCCGACACGCGCAGCACCCCGACAGCCATGCTCGAGATCCCTGGGGCCGGGCGATCCGACTTGGCCGGTGTCTCCTGGTTCTTCTCCGGCGCCTCCTGGGCGATCGCCCTGAACTCCGCACGACCGGCGGTCAGCACGGCTGCCGCAATCACGACCGTCAGGCAGTACTTCGTATGTGTCATGACGATTGCTCCCAGTTAATTGCGAAATTCGGCCAAACGCCCGCGGGCAACTTCAGCCGCGGGCGTGTGCGGAAACCACTCGACGAGGTTCTGATACGTGGCCAGCGCCTCGTTGTCGGACAACATCGCCAAGCGCTGCTCGTCGGCGCGAACCAGCATCCGCTGGGCGACGACTTCGCACTCGACTTGCACTGCGTCGTCCCAGGTGACAGAAGTCGCCACTGGCTGATGCGGCGTCTCATCCACGTCGTGCGTCAGCAGCCAGGCCACCTGCCGGGCGATCCGCAGATCGGACTCGAGATCCGCGTTGCGGGCGATGCGCTCCATGGAGTCCTGCTCTCGCGCCACGGGCACTGGCAACTCGGTCGTGGCTCGCCCGGCAAACTGCCACAGGACTCCCCCCACGAGCAGCGAGGCCGCTGCCACGATCGCCATCCGCTGCCGGCGCCGGCGGCGCGTGCGCTGCAATCGGTAGACCCTGTCGAGCAAGCCGGAGCTGGCGCTGCCGGCATCAGTCCGCTCGGCGTCGATCCACTCGGCATCGGCCCGTCGCAGCAAGTCAGCGAGTCCGTCGTCGCGTTTCACCATTCGCCTCGAAAAAGTTCCGCGAGCTGAGGTTCCAGCAGTTTCCTGGCCCGCGTAATCCTGACTTCGATCGTGTTGCGCCGCTCGCTCAGGAGCGCCGCGATCTCGTCGATCGCCAACTCCTCGAGATAGCGCAGCACCAGCACCTCTCGATACTTGACCGGCAGCCGGGCCACGGCCTCGCGCACGCAGGCGGCCATCTTGTCGCGGTACAGTCGCTGCTCGGGCCCCGGCTCGAAGCCCGCTTGTGTGGGGGCTCGACCCGCGGCGGCGGCGAATTTGTCGAACAGCCACCGTCGCCTTTGCACGCTCCGGCAGCGGTTGACGGTCATCGCCGCCAGCCAGGTCCAGAGCGAGCTCTCGCCGCGGAAGCGCCGTTGGTTGTGCCACGCCGCCAGAAACACTTCCTGGGCCACGTCGTCGGCTCCTTCGCGCCAACCGAGCAGTCGCGCCGCCAGCGCCGTCACCCGGGGACCGAACTGCTCGACCACCGCCGCAAACGCCCCGCGATCCCCCTGGGCAAAGCGCAGCGAGAGATCGCGGTCTTCGTCTTCCGCCGAGACATGGTTCACGTGCGTCCGTGTTGCGCTGCCGAGGTTCATCGACCGCTAGTGTAGACGCACAGCCTGGTCGAGACTTACAGCCGGGAGAGCCGTTTTGGAGAAAAGAGGATCGGTTGCGGCTCGGTGCGTGGACGCAACCGCTGGTGAACCGACTTACCGCGGGTAAGCGGGCATGGCCGGCGGCAGCGGCTTCAATGGAATCTCTCTGCCACCCCGCGCCAGGTAGAGCCGGTACAGCTGGAAGTGGAGATGCGCCTGCGCGAGCATGATCCAGGCCATGGCCAGGTAGATGCCGATGCAAAACAACAACAGTCCCCCCAGCGCGAGAACCCACCCGGTGAGGACAAGGAAAAGTCCCGACAGCAGTAATTCGACCCAGATCCGGGCGACGTAATCGCGAACCCAGGCGAAATCGAAGCTGGCGGCAAAGTCCTGCGCCAGCCCAGCCCGCAATTGAAATGCCGAGATAACCAACTGCAGCAGGACCATCATCATGATCACGCCGACCGCGGTGCTGACCAGGGCGACGATGCCCGCCAGCGCGGCCGCGTCGTTGCCAGCCCCCCCCAAGAGGCTCAACAGCAACATCATGCCGATCATCAGGACCCACGCCACGGGGGCCACGACCACGCCCACGATCAGCGAAATCAAAAAGGGCCAGACACCGCGGGTCAGGTACTGAGTGAACTTACCCCAATCAAAGTCGGGATAGACGCGGCGGGGATCGCGAATCAGCGCTTCGACGATCTCGAACTGGTAGCCCATCACGATGATCTGCCCGATGATCGGAATCAGCGCGGCCAGCAGCGTGAAGAAGAGGTTCGGCACCCAGGCCTCGCTCTGAAAGACGAAGCCATAGGCCCCCGCATAGTCCATCGCGGGTGCTTGCGCCGCCGCATAGGTCGGCAGCGGCGGATTGTTCGGCGCACTGTAAGGATTTTCGCCTTGCGACATGGCAGGCCCCTGCGAACCTAGGCAAACCGGTGTTGCGAACGCAGGAAAGCATACCTTGCGCACGCGAATGCGCGAACCTGAATCCGTCATCCCCGCGCGGGCCGGCGTACGTTCCGCGCGTCCGACCGTCACACGCCGTGGATCACGACGGTCTTCAACTCGGTCATTTCCTGCACGGCGTACTTGGGGCCTTCTTTCCCCAGGCCGCTCTGCTTCAGCCCTCCATAGGGCATCAGATCGGCGCGCCACTGCGGCCCCCAGTTGATGTGGATGTTGCCGCTCTCCACGCGCCGGGCGAACCGGATGGCCGCATCGAGGCTCTCGGTGAACACTGCCGCGCTCAAGCCGTAGCGCGTGCTGTTGGCCAGGTGGATCGCCTCGTCGATGCTCTTGGCGGCGGTCACGGCGACCGCCGGGCCGAACAGCTCTTCGCAACTGATCTTCATCGCGGGAGCGACGTCGGCCACCACGGCCGGGCTGACCAGCGCTCCGCGCCGTTCTCCCCCCACCACCAAGCGCGCACCGCCGCGGACCGCTTCGCCAATCCAATCTTCGACCCGTTCGGCGTCTCCCGCACGAATCATCGGTCCCACCTGGGTCGCTGCGTCGAGTTGATTGCCTGTTCGTAGCGCACCTACGTCAGTCTCCAGTCTCTGGAGCAAGGGGGCATAGGCTCCCCCGATGGCGATCACGCGCTGCGTCGAGATGCAAACCTGCCCCGCATTCGCAAAGCCCGTCGCCACCGTCGCCCGCGCGACCTTGTCGAGATCCGCGTCTTCGAGCACGACCAGCGGGCTGTTCGAGCCAAGTTCGAGCGTGACCCGTTTGACGCCGGCGATTCGGGTGATGTGCTCGCCGATCTCCTGGCTCCCCGTGAAGCTGATCTTGCGGACGCGCGGATCGCTGCAGAGCGCGTCCCCCAACTCCTTGCCCGAGCCCGTGAGGCAGGCGATCGCCAAGGGGGGGAGGCCCGCTTCGAGCAGAATCTCGACCAGGGCCAGCGCCGACAGCGGTGTATCGCTGGCGGGCTTGATGACCACCGCGTTGCCCGCCGCCAGGGCCGGCCCGACCTTGTGGGCGACGAGGTTCAAGGGGAAATTGAACGGAGTGATCGCCGCGACGACACCGCAGGGGACGCGCAGCGTGAAGCCGAGCTTGCCCGCCCCGCCGGGCGCCCCGTCCAGCGGCAGAACTTCGCCTCCCAGGCGTTTGGCCTCCTCGGCCGAGAGCTCGATCGTTTCAGTCGCGCGTTCTACCTCGAGGCGTCCCTCGGCCAGGATCTTCCCTTCCTCGAGGCTGATCGTGCGCGCGAGCTCCTCGGCCCGCTCGCGCATCAGCGCCGCCGCCTTGCGGAGGATCTGAAAGCGTTCGAAGCCGGGCATGTCGCGCATGATCGCGGCCCCGGCCACGGCGCCGGCCAGCGCGCGATCCACGTCGCTCGGCGAGGCCTTGGGCACCGTGTCGATCACGGTCTGGTCGAAAGGGTTGCGGACTTCGATCACCTGGTCGCGATCGAGCCACTGGCCAGCGGCAAACATTTTCATCGTTGCATTCTGTGCGGGGTGAGGTGTGCGGAACGCGCCTGGACCGCTGGCGTAAGCGTAGGCGCACGCGCAGGGAGAGGTCAACCAACCCCGGCGGACCCAACCGTCGGGAGCCGTCCTTCTGGCGGCTACAACCCCGCCCGGCCTGCTGGACTTGGGGCCGCGGATCGGTCACATTCACGGTGCGGAGAAGAGTCTCGGCCAAACTTTGATTGCCCGCAGCGCGATCCGCACCAGAGCACCCGGCAATGACATCCGACGCCATCTCGAGTCGCCACGTTCCTCACGATCTCCCCGCGAGCAATGCCGCACCGCCGACGATGCTCAAGCGCGTGCTGGGCGTGCTCTGGGTGGTCTGGGCGGGGCTGCTGTTTGGCGGGCTCTTCCTGGGAGAATTGAACGAGAGCCAGACGCAACACATTCCGGCCTGGTGCCGGATGGGATCTTCGCTGACACTGACGATCGCCGCCGGGGTCGGGGCGCTCTTGCTGGCGCGCACCGCGGCAGCGCGTTACGCGTCTCTGATCGCCGTGGGGATGGCTTTGGGATTCTTGGGCGATCTGTTCAATGCCGGCTGGATCATCAAGGACGGAGCGCTGGGAGGAATGATCGCCTTCGGACTGGGGCACATCGCCTACATTGCGGCCTGTCTC
Organism: Planctomycetaceae bacterium; assembly: GCA_016793185.1. Classification (GTDB taxonomy): domain Bacteria; phylum Planctomycetota; class Planctomycetia; order Pirellulales; family JAEUIK01; genus JAEUIK01. The sequence continues at coordinate 6,314 of JAEUIK010000711.1, forward strand.
AACCTGCGGCGCGTGGCCAACCTGCTGGCGCTGCGCCCCCTGCAGCTCTCGCTGCTTTTCTGG
>JAEUIK010000745.1 GCA_016793185.1 Planctomycetaceae bacterium
GGCTAGCGACTCGCGGACCAGGCTGAATTCGCCGTACTCCAGGTAACGCAGACCGCCGTGGATCAGCCGCGACGAGTAGGCCGTCGTGCCGCAGGCGATATCGGCCGTATCGACGAGCACAACCGGCACGCGGTTCAGCACCAGCTCGCGCGCAAGCGCCGAGCCATTAATGCCGGCGCCCAGGATCAAGATGGGATGGGTGTCGCTTTGCACGCCGACAGTATACGCAGTCGGGCGGTGCTCGCCACGCTATTCGGCCGTGTCAGGCTTGGTGTGCTGTTCCGGCGAGGACTTGCCGGAAGGCAACGTCGGAAGATTGCGCTCGAGCCGGCGGAGAGCGACGAGGATCGCGTAGGTGAACACCGTGCCCATCGCCGCAATGCCGATCTGGCCGCTGCCCGCGGCAAACCCGATGGCTGCCGCCAGCCAGATGCTGGCCGCGGTCGTCAACCCATGGACGTTGCGGTGCTCTTCGCGTTTGAGAATCGCACCCGCGCCCAGAAAACCGATGCCGGGCGCCAGCCCTTGCACCAAGCGCGCCAGGTCGGTGGAGCCGCCCTGGACTTCCAAGGGGACGATCGTGAAGAGAGCGGCGCCCAGCGCCACGAGCATATGGGTGCGCAATCCGGCAGGCTGTTGCCGGCGTTCGCGATCAAAGCCGACGACTCCGGCCAAGGCGATCGCGGCGCCCAGGCGGAGCGCCACGCGCATCCATTGGGCGAAATCGGGCGCGCCGATGCCGACTTCCTGCCAGAAGGCTTCCATGAGGGTCACCCGAGCTAGCGCTGTCGCTTGCGGAGTGTCCGTTCAAGGTAATCGATGCCCGCCCGGACCCCTTCCAGACAGGGATTCAAGCGGAGCGCACGGCGAAAGCACTCGAGCGCTGCGCGCTGATCATTGAGCTGCAGATAGCACTGCCCCATGCCGGTCGCCGCATCGAAATGGTAGGGGTTCAGCTCCAATGCGCGGTGACAGTCGCGGACCGACTCGGAGAATTCGTTCAAATTGTAATGAGCGATCGCCCGCTGGTTCCAACCCTCGGCCAGGTCCGGAGCCTGACGGATCAGGTCCGCGGCGCGCTCGACGGCCTTTTCGTAGTGCTGCGACGAATTAAGTCGGATGATGGCGTTCAGACGTTGGCGCTGCGCCGGAGTTCCGGAGCGGCGCCAGAGGGCCCGGATGCCGTTCTCGGCGATCAGGCGCACCGCGCGATCGGGATCGACCAGCCCGCGCCCCATCGCGGCATTCGACTCGTACTCGCCGAGGAATCCGAGCGCCAAGTAGGCGGCCCGGCGCGTGGCGCGCGAGGACTGGTAGGTGAGCCGTTCGAGCGTCCCGGTGGAGTAATACCGTCCGACCTGCTGCAGAAATGCCGACGAGTCCTGACTGGTCAGGTACTCTTGGTAGAGCTTGTCGAGGACAGAAAGGCGACGGGGAGTAGCCACGCGGATCGGCTCCGAAAGGTATCTGCCTGTGCGCTTGCCAGGCTGCCGGCGAGGTCGCCCGCCGCACGCCAGTTTCGAGTCTAAACAGCATACGCGGAACGACCAACAAGAAAGTTATTCTCCGCGAGGAAATGGCAGTCGTCCAGGGACCGATTCTGCCGCTGGCCGTGATCCGCAAGGACTTGCGCTCCCGAGGCTCATCGGCCGATATACTGTCTAATAGCCATGCCCTGCTACTTGACAAAAGCACCGAGCAAATTATCACCGGCCCCGGCCCTTGGTGGTCAGAGACGCGCCAGGCGCGGGTTCTGGACCTGCATCACGGCGGCCGGCGTCCTGCTCGGCACGGCGCATTCCGGCGCGCAACCCGATTCCGCTGCGGACAACCGCAGTCGCCCGAGTGCCGTCCGCAGCAAGCCCTCTCCGATCTCCAGTTCCGCCAGCGCCCCCCGGCGCACGGCGAGCGTGGCCGAAGTCAGGAATGGCGCGCTGGCCGCGCGACTCGCGCGCCCGATCTCGATGGATTGGGACCAGGTCTCCTTCCGCTCAGCGCTCGAGGACCTCGCCGCCGCGGGACGCTTTGATCTTCTGCTGGATCGCCGGGTCGACCCGGATCGGCTCTTCTCGGCAAAGATTCAGAACCAAGCCCTGCAAGCCGGACTCGATCAGGTCGCCGGCGCCGAGCAGTTGGGCGTGAGCCAGCTCGCGGGACTCGTCTATGTGGGACCGAGCGGCGCGGCCGCCCGACTGCGCACTTTGGCGGTGCTCCGCGGCAACGAGCTCCAGCGGCTTCCACCCGACGCCCGGGCGCCATGGGAGACCGTGGCCATGTGGAGTTGGCCCCGCCTGAGCGAACCACGCGCTCTGCTCGAAGAACTTGCCGCCGAGTCGGGCATCGAACTCGCAGGGCTCGAGCGAATTCCTCACGATCTCTGGCCGGCCGGGCAATTGCCTCCCTTGAGCGTGGCCGATCGCTTGACCCTCTTGGCCAATGAATTCGACCTGACGTATCGCGTGAGCGCTGACGGCCGGCGCGCCGAACTGATTCCCCTTCCGGCCAAGATTCAACTGGCCCGGCGCTATCCGGGGGGACGCGACGCCGAAACGCTGGCGGCCGAGTGGCGCGAACGTTCGCCGCAGGCGACGATCAAAGTGCAGGCGGAACAGATCACCGTGAGCGGGCTGCTCGAAGATCACGAACGGCTCACGCAGCCATCGCCGCCTCCCCCCGGTCCGGCCGCAACGGCCCCGGTCGATCCGAGCCTCGTGCGCAACCGTTTGGAGATCAAGAGCCTGCCGCTGGGGGGGGTTATCGAGGGGCTTGCCAAGAAACTCAGCCTCAAGGTCGAGATGGATTCGCCGGCGATCGAGCGGGCGGGAATCTCGCTCGGCCAGCCGATCTCGATCGACGTGAAAGACGCCACGACCGAACAACTCTGGCAGGCGATCCTCGAGCCGGTCGGCCTGAAGTTCACGCTCGAGAAAAACGTCCTGCGCATTGCTCCCAAGTAAAGCGCGGCCGCGAAACAATCCTTGGCTCAAGCGATTTCGTCTGCGAGCGCGCGAGTAAGTTGCTCGCGCAAGGTTTCTTCGATCTTGCCGCGAAACATCAGGGCCGCCAGGGGAATCTGCCCCACCACGCGGACCTCGGCCTGATCGACTTCGAGGGTGCCGGCCGTCTTGAAACCCAGGGCCTTGAAGCTGAACGTGCCCGAGCGCTCTCCCCAGCTCTCTTCGAGGTGCGTCACCTGGTGCCCGTAGGCCTGCTTGACCATTTCGAGGAACGTCCGCAATCGCTTGACGACCTCATCGGGGTCCAGGGCGTGATCCACGCTCACCTTCAGCTGGGGCATTTCGGACCTCCGTGAAATGGCTTGCGGCGGCGCGTCTAGCCGATCTTCGCCTTCAGCTCGTTCAACAACCGCACCGCGCGGCCGATCTCGGCCTTCTGCCGCTCGGGCTCTTGCGGGATCTCACGCTCGATCGTCAGCGGTCCGCGATAGCCGATCTTGTCGAGTGTGCGCAGATAGTTCTCGAAGCCGACATCTCCTTCGCCGAGCGCCACCTCCCGGCCCCACTCCTGGCCGGGATTCTTGGCCCAGCGGCCATCCTTGCAATGGACGCTCTTGACCCACTTCCCGACTTTTTCGAGCGCCGCGATGGGCTCGCCCGAGCCGTAGAGGATCATGTTGGCCGGGTCGAAATTAACGAAAAGGTTATCGCGCTCGACATCCTGAATGAACTGCACCAGGGCATCGGCCGTCTCTTGTCCTGTCTCCAGATGCAGCGACTGCCCGTTCTGTTTGCAGTGGTCGCACAGCTCGCGCGTGATCTTGAGGACCTCCTGGTACAACGGCAGCGACGGATCGTGCGGCACGAAGCCGAGGTGCAGGGCCACGACGTTGCAGTCCAAGAGTCGGGCGAAGTCGGCGATCTCCTTCATCTCGGCCAGGCGCGCGGCGCGCGTCTCGGGGGGGACGAGTCCGACCGTCTTGACGACCGTGGGAATGTCCGCGTAACTCTCCCCGGCGAAACCGCCGAAGACGGCCGTCAAACGGATGCCGAGATTCTCGAGTTGCGCCAGAAACTCCTTGGCTCGCTCGGGCGTGCGACTCTTGGGACTCGGGGCGTGCAACTGAATCGTCGGCACGCCCAAATCACGGGCGACATCCAGGTGAACGCCCAGCCCGGCGTCCACACTGGCAAACACCCCAATCGGCCATTTTTCCACGGCGAGCTCCTTCTGGATTTCAGAATGCGTCTGACTTCTTGCCTTTGTGACTTGATGGTTCAATCCGAATTAAACCACCAAGGCACAAAGACACCAAGCCTGGAAAGGGGAAGGCGTGGGCCAAGGCTACTTGGCTCAGACGGAAGCAGACGGAACCAAGAGCGAAAGAGAAAAGAAAGGAACACCAATCGACGCTAATCTCCACTAATTCGAATTAGTGAACATGAGTGCCAATTACTGTTCCGTGTTTTCTCGTGCACTTGAACTAGGCCACCGGCACCGACGGCGTCACCCCTTCGGGCGTCTCGTCGCTGTTGATATCAAACCACTCGGGCTTGAAGTCGATCTGCTTCTGCCCACGGATGGCCAGGTTCGAAGTGAGCGCGATCACCGCGTCGCCCAGGGCGACCTCGGGGTGGCACTTGGGGAGATTCTCGGGGGCGCGGTTGCGGATGCACCAGGCCCAATGCTCGATTTCTTCGGTGTAGCCCCGGCTGACCGGGCCGTCGCCGATGGCCTTGGCGCCGACCTTCGCGGCCGGTCCGCCGCCGGTCGCGGTGGTATCGAGCGTGGGGCCGGCGCTGCCTCCCTTGCCGACGGTGACGTTGGTGGTCGTGGCCGCGCCTTTGTAGAGCATGACTTCTTGTTCGCGCTCCAGCACCAGCGTTCCCTGCGTGCCATAGACGATTTCGCCGTAACCGCCGAAGCCGTTGCCGTTGATTGACGAGTAGGTGACTGTGATCTTCTTGTTCGGGTCCTCGTCAAAGTTCGGCGAGGGGAACTCGTACGTGCAGTAGACGTGGTCGTCGCAGTCGCG
>JAEUIK010000753.1 GCA_016793185.1 Planctomycetaceae bacterium
TTCTCCCCCTCGGGGCGGATCGCGGCGTCGGCCGTGTCGAAGAGCACGTCGGTGTCGAGCTTGCTGACGCCCGTCTCCGGATCGAACTCGAGCGACGGAAACCGCTCGGCCAGCTCAACCAGGCGGCGGCTGATGCCCTCCGGGAGCGCGCTGCGCCGTCCCGCGACCCCCATCAGCGCATCCCGCTCGCGCTGGTAGTTGGCCAACTGCGCGCGGTTGTGCGAAAGTTCCTCGTCCAGCAGCGCCAGATCCTCCTCGGCGCGGCGCAGATGATCCTCCAGGCGCCGGCCATGGACGCGCAGATTTTCCATCTCGGCCAGCTGTGCTTTCGACTGCTCGACCAGCGAGTGGTTCTGCGTTTCCAGCGCAGCCGTGCGGCCGGGCGGAAAGTATTGGCACCCGCCAGCCAGCATGGCCGCGACCAGCACTGGAACCACGCCCAGGGCATAGGGGCGCGGCAGCGCATCGTTCCATAACCGCATGATTCGACTCCTTTCGAATCTCCGCTCCGCCGGGCGAACCGGCGCGAGCACCGCGGGATCAGCGGCCGACTCCGGCCAGGACGAAGCGCGCCTTACGACGAGCCAAACAATCCCAGCACCGTGTCCATCAGCCAGCTATTGAATCCGTAGGGGCTTTCCCAACTCCACATGTTCCGGATCAGGTCGAACATCATCATGCCCGTCAGGCTCAACAGCATGGCACACGCCACCAGGCTGACAATGTTCCACATCGTGTAGGGGGCTTCCCGCGGGGCCAGTCCCGGCAAGGCCACTCCGCCGGCAGCCAGCGCGGGCGTGCCTCCCAGGCCGGCGCCCAGAGCGCCACCGCCGTCGGCCGCGCCGAAGTCCTCTTCGAGCATTCCCCCCGCATCCCCCTCGAGCAGTCCGGAATCGCCGAAACCGCTGTCCGAATCGAGGGCGATGACCTGCGAACCACTGTCTTCCGATTCTGAATCGCCGAGATCCTCGATGGGGGTCAGCAGGAAGTCGTCGTCAGCCGGCGCGATGTCGGCCGAATCCGAATCCGAGTCGGCGGCGATTGCGAACTCGTCCCCACCCAGCTCAAGCGACTCATCCTCGGACGACTTGAGCTCGAGCGGTTCCTCGAGTGACAGTCCGCTATCCGAAGGGGATGCCAGCGAGATCCCGCTGTCGGCGGCACTGCCGAGCGTCACGTCGCTGCCGCCCGCGCTGCTGAGCACCAGATCATCGTCGTCGAGATCGTGCGAACCCAGTGTGATCCCCGAGTCGGCGGCACTGGGAGCCCCCTGGCCAATGCCGGCGATCGCGAACTCGTCGTCGGACGAAGAGTCAGCCAGGTCGAGCTCGGCCGAGTCATGCTTGGGTTGACCGGGGGGCTTTCGCGCGCCCGCCCCCGGCGGCGCGGCAATCGCCACTTCGTCGCTCGAATCCGACAGCGCGTCGAGCGAAAGTTCGTCGTCGGCCAGGCGCAGGTCGGTCGGCGCATCGGGGGCCACTTCGACCGGCTGCTCGACCACCAACCGCAGCCCGCTCTCGCTGGCTGTGCGGTCCACCTTCAGCTTCACGTCGCTCTCGCCGGGGCCGCGGCGATCGCTCGGACCCACCAGGCGGATGTCGCTTTCCTCGGGCGATTGCTTGCCGGGTTTGCCGATAATGGTGCTCGATGTGCCGGGCTCCGAAGCGCCAAACTCGCGATCGCTCACGAGGACGACGTCTTCGCTCTCGGTCAGCGAGGGACCGCCGGCGGGCTGGATCGTGGTATCGGAAGAGAGGCTGAGCTCGACCGAGTCGGAATCTTCGAGCGAGATCCCCAGGTCGTCGCTATCCTCGTCGGCCAGTCCGAAGCCGCTGGAAGACTCGATCTCCTCGATCGGCATGTCCACGGTCTGCGCGCGCAGATCGTCGGCCAGTCGCTCCAGGTCTTGCTGTTTGAATTTCCAGCTCGCGCCGTCGCGATACCCGTAGATCTGCTGGCGCTCGCGCAACTGGTTGAGCCGCTCGACGGTGATGCCCAGCGTTCGCGCGGCTTCGTCGAGAGGAATCAGCTTCAGGGCCATGGGCCCCCCTTCTCTGTGTCGCAACACTCATCCGGCTCGCTCGCGCCGGCAGGTCGCGGCGGTCCGGCTACTTCAACTGGTCGATCTTTCGGCGAATGTCCTGCGGCAACGGGTTCGTCCCGTTGAACTCAACCATCTGCAAATCCCACTCGATTTTGCGGGCGTTCTTCAGCTCGATCGTTCCCGTGCTCAACTCGATGTGGTAAACCGTCATCACCTTGGTCCGCGGATCGATAACGGTGACGAGCTGCCGGTTGTCGCCGGCGGGAGCCGCCAGCGCCAGCATCCCGGACTGTTCATCGCGTTGGACCTGTCCCGGACCGGTTGTCTGAACCGCCGCGGCACCCCCTGTGGGTCGGACCGGTCCGCCGGGCTGAGCCCAAGCGGTGAAGCCCGCCGCTACGAGTGCAAACACCACTACCATCCCCGCCGTGGCAAAACGCATAAGTTACCTCTGCCTTTGGGGATGAGCGCCTTTCGAGGGCGCAAACCCCATTCTAAGAGCGTCGATGTTCAATTCAAGAAAAAATGACCCAGCTTAACAGTGCCGCCGACTCGGGGCCCCAAGCACCATTGGTGCAAGCGCCACACCCTGCAAAATCGGACTCCCGCCGGACGTTCCACCGCTCGCGCGGGGTCCCGCAGGCGAGCTTCCCGTATCGATCTCAAAGCACGAAAAGCCGTAGAGAATGGGCCGGGAGTCTATCGCCGATGCCAAGGGGGGGCAAGGCCACCTAAATCGCTAATGTCAATCCCCTTACGACGATGCGCCGCGGTCCACGGCAGGTCGCGACGGGAATCCGCTTTTCGGGCTCCGCGCGCGATCCGGCCCGCTGTCCAGCCGCCGGGTTGTCGCGCTCGGCTAGAATTAACCAACCTCATGAACAGCCACCCCTCCCAGCGCATTGGTTTGCTCTACAGCGGCGGACTCGATAGCGCGGTCTTGCTGGGGCATCTCCTCGAAAAGGGGCGCACGGTCCGTCCGTTCTATGTCCGGTCGGGCATGCACTGGGAGGATGCCGAGCGGCGGGCCGCGATCCAGTACCTCGGGGCATTCCGTTCGTCGCGTATCGAGCCGCTGGTCGAGTTAACGCAAGACGTGGGCGAGGTGTACGGAGCGCATTGGAGCCTGCACGGCCAGGGTGTGCCCGACGCCTCGACGGAAGACGAAGCGGTTTATCTGCCGGGTCGCAACCTGCTGCTGATCTCGAAGGCCGCGCTCTGGTGCCAATTGAACGGCATTCACGAGTTGGCGTTGGCCATCCTGGCGTCGAATCCGTTTCCCGATGCCACCGGCGAGTTCTTCACCGCGCTGGAGCGGACCCTGGAACTGGCGACCGGTGAGCCGTTGCGCGTCGTTCGTCCCTTCGCCGAGCTGTCGAAGCCCGAGGTGATGCGCTTGGGGCGCGACTTTCCCCTCGAACTGAGCTTTTCGTGCATCGACCCCCAAGGGGGGCTGCATTGCGGGGCGTGCAATAAATGCGCGGAGCGACAGGCGGCATTCAGCGCCGCCGAGATTCCAGACCGTACTCGTTACGCGCGCCGTTGGCCGTCGTCTCCCACCGCGACGCCTGGGGCGTGACTGCTCTGTTTTGACAAAAGGACCTGCGGATGTTTCGAGTGACGCGCGAGATTCAGTTCTGCTACGGGCATCGGCTGCTCAACTACGAAGGCAAGTGTCGCTACCTGCATGGGCACAATGGCACAGCCGTCATCGCCATCGAGGCCGAGAGTCTCGACGACCGGGGGATGGTCCTCGACTTCTCCGACATCAAGCGGGTGGTGAGTGGGTGGATCGACGAGAGCCTCGATCACCGCATGATCCTCTGCCGGCAGGACCCGGCCGTAAACGTCCTGCGCGAGATGGGGGAACCGCTGTTTCTGATGGACGAGAATCCCACGGCGGAGAATATCGCCAAGCTGATCTACGACTTTACCGCTTCGCAGGGGTTCCCGATCGTCGAGTGCCTGCTCTGGGAAACGCCGAACTGCTTTGCCACCTACCGGCGTTCGTAGCATCGACTTTGCGCCTGGCGGGGGGCCGAGTGGCCCGAACCGTCGTCAAACCGATACGCCCGTATCCTCGAATCGGCGACAGCCGTTGCCGGTCCGCGCGGCGTTGATCAGTGTGCGCGGGACGACGAAAACTCGGGCGCTTTGAGGAGTTACGTCGTCGCCCTCGCGACGGGCGCTCGATTTGGCACGCCCCCTGCCCTGTTCTTCTCGCGCTGGCGATCGACAATCGCCGGCTTCGACTCGGGAACGCCTGCATGTTGCGGGCGGTGTCGCGGTCGGCCCAGTGGCACAACTCGCCTTGTCCACCCAGCGCCAGCGAGGAGAGCTTTCATGAAACGGGTGTTGAAATGGATTTGGGGGCCGGCACTGTTGGCAGCGGCCTTGGTCTGTGTGCCGAGCCGGCAAGCCGAGGCGCAGACCTCGTTCTTCTACGGCACGCCCCGGGCGTCGTTCGGATTCTCGACCGGTGGATACTACGGCGCGCCGTACCCGGCGCCGTACCGCGCGTACTACGGCCCGCGTCCGTACTATCCGCGTCCCTACGGGTATTGGGGCGGTTACCGGCCGTACCCCGGGCCGCGGCACGGTCATTGCCGGTGGTAGTCGTGGGCGACTTGCCTGCGGCAAAACCCGCGACGTCAGCACAGCGGCGCCGGTCGGCGAAGGGTCATGGGGCGACCGGCCGGCGCCTTCGGGTCACGGTTGCGAGCCTTTTCGCGGCGTGTCAACAAAAACAGTCCGGGTGGCTTCGACCAAAGCCAGCACCGGACTGTTTTTCCTCCTGGGCAGCCATTCGGCTGGATGAATTGTCCCAGGAACCCCCACTGGATGAATCGGAGTGTTTCTTATCGCGGCCGCATGACTTGCCGCAGCGTTTGGTGCTACAGGGTATCGGCATCCCCCCCATCGAGCTTTGGTAAACTTGGCCGATTGCTGCGACTCTGCGGGTTACCGCAGCGAGGTAGCTGGGAGTTGTTTGCCGCGCAGTTGCCTTGAAGGTTTGCGTCGCGCCGGCAGTTTGGCCGATGGCAGCTTGACCAGTCGCCCTAGCTTTCCACTCCGAACTGCAGTGGGAAGGGGGAAAGACTTTACCGGCTTTGTCGTTTCTGCCGATTCTACTGGACGACAAACCATGCTCCGGCGGGGACGCGGCGCCGCGCCCCCGCAGAGCTGAAACCGGTGTTCGGGATTCGACTTGCTGCTGATACGCTGGGCGGCCTTTTTTCGGAGCCGTTCGGCTGATCCGACAAACCCAAGTCGTTGGCCTGCGTCGAAGTTGCGCGCATCGGCTGTCCACACACGAGAGCGTGCGCGCCAACCGCCCCATGAGCCGGCGGGGCGCGACGCCACTGCTGCCAGGTCCTGAGAAACGACGTCGTGCTGAGCTTTACCAGACTCTCCAACTGGGTGCTGCGCTCCCCCTTGCTGTGGGGAGCCGCGTTGCTGGTGGGCATGTCGTGCCTGCTCGACGCGCCGCTCGAGGTCTGCGCCCTGCTCCGGCGTTTCGTGGCGGCAGATCCCTTCGTCTACCTCGAGACGCTCGCGCTGCTTGTCGGCCTGGCGGCGCTGGGCCTCAGGTTGTTCGACGCCGGATTCGAGTCGTTACGCGTCGCCAAGGTTCAGTTGGGGCCGATACCGGCAGGCGGCCAACCCGTCGAGTGTTGCCGCCTCTTGCTGTCCGAGTTGGCTGAGCTGTCCGAGACCCTGCGCGGGACGCGCCTGGCACAGCGACTCGAGCTTGCGCTCGAGTCGATCGAACGCCGGGGTTCGGCCGACATGCTCGACCTCGAGCTCGAGCGACTCGGCGCGCTGCAGCGCCGTCAATGCTGGCAAGCCTACGGCTGGGTGCTTGTCGCCGCACTGTTGCTTCCGCTGTTGGGAACCATGGGCTACGCGGCTGCTCCCACTCCGTCGATCGCCGCGCGACACTTGCTGCTGGCCGGCACGCAGCTCACGCTCTTGACGCTCCTGGCAGCCTCGGCCTTGTCGGTCGATCTGTATCTTCTCCAGCGGCTCGACGCTCGGGCGGCGGCCGAACTGCTCGGCCGGTTTCAGCGCATGGCTCCCTCCAGCGACCCGCAAGTGCTGGCCGTGCGGCGGATGGCCGATGCCGTGGTGCAGGTGACGGATCGGCTGGTGCAGCGCCAAGTCGAGCTCTGGCAATCCACGCTCGAGGCGGCCCAGGATCGCTGGAATCAACTTGCCGGAGCGTCGCTCGAGCAGACGCAGGCCGCCCTCGAAGGCTCGCTCCGGGCGTCGCTGGCCGAGTTTGCCGACCGGTTAGCGGGCCTGGTTCCCGGCCCTCACGCTCGACCTGACGCAGACTCGGACAGCGCTCGCATCCTGAAGCTCTACGCACCCGCCGCTGACACCGACGCGCCGCGCACGGAGGAGGCCGCATGAGCCGACGCCGTGCACAACAGACTGCTGCCGTGCAGCTCTTCCCCTTCCTGGATGTGCTGCTTTCGGCCATGGGCGCGCTGATTCTGCTGCTGGCCGTCGCCTCGCGCAATCTCTCGAAGCAAGAGGCCGATCTGGCCGCGAACGCACCCGCCGCCGAGGAGCTCCGCGTGCGTCGCGAGATGGTCGAGTGGGAGATCGAGCAGCTCAAGGTCCAGCGCGACAAGACCGCCGGCGACCTGGCCGAGCAGCGCCAGCAGCTGGGGCACCTGGAACGGCACACCCGGCAATTGCGCTCAGAACTCGAAGAGATCCTCCGCGCGGAGGAACAGCTGGCCGCCCAGTCCAGCGGCGACCTGCGCGCCGAGAAGGAAACCGAGCTGCGCGAACTCCGCAGCCGGCTCGCGGCCGCTAAACACGAGCTCGAAACCGCGCTGGCCGAGCAACAAACCAGCGGGTCGGCCTATGCGATCGTCCCCTATCAGGGGCCGAACGAAACGCGCCGCCGACCGATCTATATCGAGTGCCGCGCCAACGAGATCGTCATTCAGCCCGAGGGAGTCGTGCTCACTGCCAAGGATTTCGACGGCCCGCTGGGGCCGGGCAATCCCCTGGCCGCCGCCGTCCGCGCCGCCCGCGAGCACCTGAACCGCACGCGGGGATCGCAGTCGGAAGACGAGGGAGAGCCGTATCCCTTGATGCTGGTCCGCCCCGACGGGATCGAGACGTTCTATGCCGCCCGTGCCGCGCTCGACTCCTGGGGCTCGGAGTTCGGCTACGAATTCATCGAAGCGGATTGGAAGGTCAAGTATCAGCCTGCTGACACGGAGCTGGCCACGGTCGAACAGGATGCCGTCGATACGGCACGCGAGCAAATGCGCCTGGTCGCGCAATTCGCGCCGCGGAGCAATCGCAACGTGACGGCGCGGACCTATCGCGCCTCCAAGGCGGGAGGTGGCATCGTGGCCGAAGATGGAGGCGGGCCTCCGCGCCGCAGCTTTGGCAACGACGGCAGTTCCGGCGGCTTCTCCCCCTATCGATCGCCCGGCAGCAGCGCCGCCGGCGGTGGGTTCGCCGAGAGCGGTCCAGACTCCGGCACGGCCCCGGGGGGGCGCTACGGTGACCATCGCTATGCCAGCGACCGCTACGGCGGCGATCGCTACGGGAGTGCTCGCCATGGGAGCGAATTCGGCGGCGCCGGTGGTGGCGAGTACGGGGGTGGTTCTGGCGGATCCGGCGCGTCGACGCCCTATCGCTCGGCGCTGGAAAACGTCCAGTCGCAACGCACGCAGGGATTGGCTGGGGGTGTTGGTGGAATGGGCAACCCGTTGTCCGGCGGCGGCGGCACTGGGACCTCGGGAACTGGTGGCGAAGTGGTCGGCGGCAACGAATCGGCCTTCAACGGAAGCGATCGCTACGCCCAGCGGGGCAACGGCGCCGGCGGCCCCGAGGGGGGCGCCATGTCTGGCGGCGCCTCCGGGAGCAGCACTGGTGGAGCCACTGGAACTGGCGGTTCGGGCGACGTGAGTTCACAGGCCGCGACCGAAGGCCCCCAGTTTCCCCCTGCGGCCAACGGCGCATCAGGTGGCAACGCCGCGAATGGAGGAGCGGCCGGTTCGGCCGACGGACAAGGGATCGTGGGTGTGGGAGGAGGGGCCGGTTCGCCGCCTGCGGGGGCAACGTCCCCTGGAGGCGTACCCAGCGTCGGCATGCAGTTTGGCCAGCCCGAAAACGGCTCGAACGGTCAGCCCGAGACGCGCGGCGAGCAGTTCACCTCGCGTGGAGGCCCGCCGCCGAATGCGTTCGATTCTGCCGGCCGGCCGCGCGGGAATTACCAGAGCTCGAGCACCGGCCGCAGCAGCGGACCGAAGTACGGCAAGCGTCCGGCGCACCAGGGCGAAAATTGGGCGCTGCCCGAGTCTCCGCCTTCGTCGGTTCCGCTCTCCCGTCCGATTCGCGTGCAATGCCGCGAAGATCGGCTGACCGTGTTCGGCGAGCGCGGCGGCCGGGCGCCGACGCGCGTGATCGAGCTGGGGCCCGACACCGGGGCGTCGGTCGACGAATTCGTGGCCGCGGTGCGCGAGCAGATGGACACGTGGGGCATCGCCGGCGATGGATTCTATTGGCACCCGATCGTCAAACTCGAAACGGTAGGCAACGGCGCCGCGCGCGCCTCGGAGCTGAAAGCGTTGATGGCGGGCAGCGGGCTCGAGTTCCGCGACCCTCCGGCGGGCGACAGCGTGCGCCGGGCCATGTCGCATACGCTGCGCTAACCAACAATCCCGTTCCCGAACGTCCGCAGCGAAGGCTGAGGAAACCGACCGATGCGCAAACGACGCGACGACGGCGAGGCCATGGGAAGCGACTCCTTTCTGGATGTCGTCGCCAACATGGTGGGCATCGTCATCATCCTGGTCATGGTCGCGGGACTGCGCTCGAAGACGGCGCCCGAGCGCGTCGCCCGGCTCAAGGCCGATGGGCCGGAAGTGCGCGAATTGGCCGACCAGGAGGAGACCGCCCGGGTGCTC
>JAEUIK010000762.1 GCA_016793185.1 Planctomycetaceae bacterium
TGTGCAGGCACGGCTCGCGGCCAGCATCGCCGCCGAACTGGAACGGCTCGGCGCTGCGCTCCCGGCCGCCGAGCCCGTGGGCCTCTCGCCGCAACCGGTCGGCGTCGTGCGGGCAGAAGTGGTCGACGATCCACTCTTGCACGGCAGCATCGAACTGCAGCCTCCAGGAACCTCAGCAGCGGCGATGACGGAAGCATCGATCCGCGCAGAGACAAGTCCCCCGCCCGAGACGATCCCGCTTGCGCCGCCGCACTTGCCTCCCTTATCGCCGGCTGGCGCGGCCCAGCAAGAGGCCCAGCAGCGCGTGCGCCGCTATCGGGAAAGTCTGACCGGCGGGGAACCTGTCGCTGCGGCGCCGAGCGCAGCACCGCCCCCCAAGACGCGGCTGGCCGATTTGCTGGCGACTTTCATGGAGGAAAAGAACGTCCGGTGGGGCGAACTGGTCGGCGGCATGCTGATCGTGGGCTGCTCGATCGCACTGGTGATCAGCTTCTGGGCGCAGATCGCCGCGCAGCCGGTCTTGAAGTTCGGCCTCTTCAACGGCATCGTCACCGCGCTGTTTGGCCTGGGCTTCTACACCGAGCGCAAGTGGAAACTGCCGACTACCAGCCGGGCGATCCTGATGATTGCCACGCTGTTGGTGCCGCTCAACTTTCTCACCATTGCCGCTTTTACGCGGGGGGACGTCTCCAATCATCCCGGGGTGATCATCGGGGAGGCCGTCTCGATCCTCCTCTTCAGCGGGCTGGTCTACCTCGGAGGCCGAACCATCGCGCCCCAGGCGCCCCTGGCGTTGACCATCGGTGTCTTGGGGGCCTCGATTGCCCAACTGACGATTCGCCGCTGGATCCAGCCCGGCGCCACAGAATCGGTGCTCTACGCGCTCGCGGCCTGGCCCCTCGGCTGCCATGCCGTGGCGGTGGGGGCGAACTGTTTTCGACTGCGGCGTGGCGCCGCGCCGACCGAGGCGCAGATCCACGCGCTCTTGCGCGTCGTCGGTCTGACGGCCTTCGCGGCGCTCACGGCCAGCGGACTGCTCCTCAGCCTGAGCGAACAGCCGGCGGCGACCTTGGGTCGGCTGGCGCCGCTGGTCAGCCTGGCCGGGGCGCCGTCCCTGGCCGCGGGCTTGCTCTTGTGGCGGCGTCTACAGCCCAGCGAACTGACCGGACTGCGCACCGCCGGCACCGCGATCGCGATCCTCGGCAGCGCGATCATGCTGGGAGGGATCGCGCTTGCCTGGCCCGACCCCGCGCGGCTGGTAGCGGTCGCGGCGCTCAACTTCGTTGTGCTGACGCTCGTGGCCCTGGCCTATGAACTGCCGGCGGCCCACCTGCTGGCCGGCGCGGGGCTGGCGGTCGGTTCGTTGATTACGCTGCATGCGGTGCGTGGCGAGATCGCCTGGACGCACGGTTCAACGACCGCGACGCTTCGCGCCCTGGCCTCGGCCGTCAGCGGCAATGCCCTGGCAGCGCTGGGAGTGCTCTACGCCGCCGGAGGAGCGGGCTGGCTCTGGCTCAGGCGGGTCGGCGACGCGCGGGGCTACTTCGCGACCGCAGGGCTGCTGGGTGCCGCGAGCCTGGCGCTCGTCACGGCGTTCGGCTTCCGCACCGTCGGCGACCCCTACGGAACAACGTGGGTCTACGCCTTATCCGGAGCGGGCGCTCTGGCAGCCGCATTCGCCTGGGAGCGAGCCGGGTCGCAACTGTCTTCGCGCAGCGAACGAATGGTGCGACTCCTGGCCTGGTGTGCCGCGGCATTGGCAGCGCTCGCGCTGATTCAAGGACTGGTCTATCGCCCCCTCCCGCCGGAAGGCTTTCAAACCCCCTGGACAACCGCGGCCCTGGTACACGCGCTGTTGCTGCTAGGGCTGGCGCTGCTCGCGGGACTCGCCAAGGAGAAGTGCCTGCGCACGAGGGACGTGCTCGAGCAAGCGGCGCAGCTCACCGCCGGCGTGGGCGCGCTGTTGATCGTTCGCGACGCCCTCGGCTGGATCACCCCGCGCGTGGATCATCTCACGAGCTTGATCCACACCCTGATGCTCGCGGCCGCCTGGTTTGGGCTGGCCCTACGGCGCGGCTCGCAAGCGCTCTTCAGTTGGGGCCAGGCCGCGCTTCTCGCGGCGGTCTCGTGCGGCGCGATGCTGATCGCCGAGCGGCAACCCTGGTGGAGCGAGTCCACGCGGCAGGCGTTCGATCCGCGCCTCTGGCAGATCCTCGGCATTGGCTGGGGCGTCTATGCACTGGCCTGGACAGTGCTCCGCACCGCCCTCGATCGCTGGGCAGGTCCGGCGGTCAGTATCGAAGCAGCGGAGCCAGCCGCGGCGCGCCCGCTCGCCTGGCGCTTGCTCCATCCGGAATGGCCCGCCGTGGACGCCTGGGCGACGGCGGCCACCCTGGCCGTTCTGGTTGCGATCTCCACATACGGCGTGCTGCCGGGCGTGGCTCAAGAGTTGTCGCTGGAGAGTTCGGTCGCGCGGCTGGCGCAAGATGCTCCCGATCTTGTCACACAGGTGGCGCCCGATCGTATCGTGCCCGCCACTGAGGCCTTTGAATTACCAGGAGTGCCGCATGCACCAGCATCCGCGGGCGCGAGCTGGCTACTGTTGGGCATCCTCGCGACGACGCTCGTCGCCGGATGTTGGGAGCGTGCCGGCGGAATGCGCGTGCTCGGGCTACTGGTGGTCGGCGCCGTGGCCTGTCCGCTGCTGGCCGCGCGGTTCGAACCCGAAGTCGCCGCGGCCTCGGCGCTGCGCTGGATGGCAGTGGGTTACTTCGCCAGCGGATCGATCGCCCTCTGGTCGCGCGCACAGTTGGTTCAACTCGGCACGCGGGTGGGGTGGCGCTGCGCGGCGACTGCCGACGACCGGCTCGCTGCTTCCCCCCTGGCAACACTGATCTCACTGGCCCTGCTGCCGCTGCTGGGGATGGCGGGATTCGTCGCCTGGGGATCGCTGAGTACGACGGCGGCGACGGGCGAGACCACCGAAATTCTGTTGGGAACCGGCGTGCTCTTCGTCGGCGCGGCGGTCGTGGCCGCATTCCTGGCGACCGTTGCCCGCTCGAGCCAAGAGGGAAGCGAAGCGACGAATGCCGGTTGGACCGCCTGGGCCGGCCCGGCCAGCGCGATCGTGCTCCTGCTCGGCGTCGCGCCGCTGGTGATCGTTTCGGTCTACGTCATCGCAGCGCAACTGGCGGGCGATCCCGTGATTGGCCCGGACGCCTCGTCGCTCTTCGTGAGCATGGGCCCGGCCGCCAACTATGCGATTCCCGCAGCGCTCGTGGCCATGGTGCTCGTGGGATATGCGCTCCGCGAGCGCTCGGAATCGTTTGCCTTTGCGGCCGGATTGGTTACGAACCTCACGGCTACGATCGCGTATCTCTTCACTGCCGGCAGCCAGCTCACGTTGCGCGAGCCGCGGCTCTGGACCGACCTCGGGTTGCTGAACGCGCTGGTCGCGGCGCTGTTTGGAATCGCCTGGTTCGGCCTCGTCTGGGCGGCCACGCGCGGCGCCGAGCGTCGGAGCCTGGGGCAACTGCTTGTCGCTCAGGCGGCCCTCGCGCTGGCGCCGTTGCTCGGCGTGCTCGGCGCAACGGCCGGCGGGCTACTCCTCGATCCGCATCCGCCGGCGGCCTGGTTGCACAACGCCGCCAGTCCGATGGGAATCGCGGCCGCCTTGGCGACGTTCGGACTGGCGCTGGCCTTGAGCTCCGGTCGTTCGCGCGTCGCCACCACAGCCGTGGCCGCAACAGGACTATGGAGCGGGTGCGCGCTGGCAGCCAGCGCAGCGGTCCCCTGGGATATCGGTGACTGGCTGGCGCTTCACGTGCTGCTCGCGGCCCACATGCTGGCTCCCTGGTTGCTGCTGGCCGGCGGCGCGTGGTGGTATCGGCACGCAGCGCTCGCGCACCATGATGCGGCGCGGCGTGCCTTGACGTTCTGGACCGCGCTCCTGGCCGTTCCTCTCGTCATCATCAGCCTCCGCCTGGTCGGAGCGAGCGACCCGCAAGAGCCCTGGTGGTCGACCGGCGGCGTGAAGCTGGCCGCGGGCGTCGCCACGCTCCTGGCGATCTGGTCGTGCCAGCGACGTTTTCTCTACCTGGCCAGCGCCTTGGTGGTGCTGGCGATGATCATCTGGTTCCCGCGCAGCGCGCTCTATCCGCAGGGAGCGCCCACGAATGGCGAGGTCACGGCGTTTGTCTACGCCGCGCTGTTCGCGCTGGCGCTGCCCGCCGGGCTGTGGCTCGTGGTGGAACTACGGTGGATCCGGCCGGCGCTCGAGCGCCTCGGACGGTGGTGGGGATTGCCGGTCCATCGGCCGGCCACCTGGTTCGCAGTGGGCGCGCTGGCGTATGTGACCGCGCTGGGAGTCGCGGCCGATTTCCGGGGCAGCCCGCTGGAAACCAGCACCGGCTACGGCATCGCGGCAACCGCGGCGATCGCGCTGGCGGTGCTGGCCTGTCTGTGGGACGCCCGGGCGCGCGAGTCGGTGGCGATGCTGTACCTATTCGGGCTGGTGCTGGTGGGGAGTTTTCTCGACGCCTTGAATCTCGCGGGCGATCGGCTGCTCTGGACCGGCACGATCGCGCTCGGGGCGTTCACGCTGGCGACGAGCTACCTCTGGAGCCGGCGCCGCGGTTTGCAGTCGCTCGCCGCGCAACTGCGCCTGCCGATTCCGGCCGATCCGGAGAGTTCCGGCGCACTCTGGATTCGCGCGTTCACCACGATTCTGGTGGCGCTTGTCGTGGGGCTGGCGTTTTGGGTCGAAGTAACTTGCCCCGACCGTGAACTGCGGATCTCGGCCGGTTTCGCCGCGATCTTTCAGGCGTTCGCGCTGGCGCTGCTGGCCCAGGGGACGCTGCGCGCCAGCCTGCAGCGCGATGCCCTGGTGGCGGGAATCCTCGGAGCGATCGCCTTCAGTTGGGCTTTCGTTCCCCCGGACGCCCCATTGCCGATTCTGAGTCGCAGCGTCGCGACGAGCGTAGCGCTGGTCGTGGTCTCGATCGTGTATGGCCTGGGACTCGCCAGGCTGCCGCTGCGCTTGACCGATTGGGTTCCGGCGGCGGAGCGCATCGCGCCCCTGGCCGTGGGGGGCCTGCTGCTGTCGGTCGCAGGCGTGCTGGGACAGGAAGTGAGCTACTACCTCCGCGACGGGGCCGTGCCGCTGGAACTGCCGGCCGTGGCGGCCGTGGTGGCGACCCTGTTGA
>JAEUIK010000783.1 GCA_016793185.1 Planctomycetaceae bacterium
ACCGCGATAGGAGCAACTCGTGTCTAAGTCCCGCTTCGACCTCACCGGTCGCGTGGCCATCGTCACGGGCGCCGCCAGTGGCATGGGACGCGCTTCGGCCTTGGCGCTTGCCGAGCATGGTGCCGACCTGCTGCTGGCCGACCTCAATTCCGCCGGGCTCGAGCAGACGGCCGAGGACGCGCGGGACCTGGGACGGCGGGCGATCGCGGTCCCGTGCACTGTCTCGCGCCCCGAGCCGATCCGCGAGTTGTTCGCGCACCTCGACCGCGAGTTCGGCCAGGTCGACTTTCTGGCGAATATCGCTGGCGAGGGACAGCTGGCCCCGCCGGAGGAAATCACCCTCGAGCAGGTGCAACAGGAATTTCAGAACCTCGTCTTCGGCCGCTTCTGCATGTGCCAGGAGGCGGGCCGCCGGATGTTGGCGGCCGGACGCGGGAGCATCCTCAATATCGGCTCGCTAGCCAGCATCACTTCCCTGGGACGAGGGCATATCGCTTACAGCATGGCGATGGGGGCCGTGGTGCAGATGACGCGCGAGCTCAGCACCGAGTGGTCGGGCCACGGCGTGCGCGTCAACGCGATCCTCCCTGCGCAGGTCGTGAATCCCAGTCTGGAACAACGCATGGCCGCCGATCCGCAGCTCGCGAACCAATGGCTGAGCGGAATTCCCGCCGGCAGGCTCGGTCGACCGACCGATATTCAAGGGCTCGCCGTGTTGCTTGCCTCCGATGCCTCGGCCTGGATCACCGGCGCGCTGATCCCGATGGACGGGGGCAACCTGGCGGCCAATGCCGGGGCCACCATGCGGCATCGCACGCGCGACGGATCGTGAAAACCCCTGCGGCACGTCGGCGCGTCGGTTTCTGAATTCCCGGAACCATCACCAACCACCAAAGACCCATGACCAGCTCGCTTCTCAATACGCCACCGTCGGACCAGGCGCAGGTCGCCAATACGGCGCTCTCGTTGTTGCGAACCATGTTGCTGATTCGTCACACCGAGGAAGAGCTCGCCCGTTGCCACCAGCGTGGGCTGGTCCACGGAGCGTGCCATACCTACGTGGGCGAAGAAGCCATCGCCACCGGTGTCTGCGCCCACCTGACCGTCGACGATTCGATCTTCAGCACGCATCGCGGGCATGGTCATGCCCTGGCAAAGGGAATGCCGCCGCGCGAGCTGATGGCCGAGCTCTTTGGGCGCGAGACGGGCTGCTCGCGCGGTCGGGGGGGCTCGATGCACCTCTTCTCGCCCGAAATCGGCATGATGGGCACGAGCGGGATCGTCGGCCCCTGCATCCTGCAGGCCTGCGGCGGCGGCTACAGCTCGAAGCTGCTGCAGAACGGACGCGTCTCCGCCGCGTTCTTCGGGGACGGCGCCGTCAACAACGGCGCTTTCCACGAAGGGCTCAACCTGGCCAGTATCTGGAAACTGCCGGTCTTGTTCATCTGCGAGAATAACCAGTTTGCCACCGAAGTGCCGTTTCAGTACTCGAGCGGGATTCCGGACGTCGGCCGCCGCGCTGCCAACTACGGCATGCCCGGCTTCGAGGTCGACGGCAACGACGTGCTGGCCGTGTTCGAGGTGGCGGCCGAGGCGGTCGCCCGCGCCAGGGCGGGCGCTGGGCCCACGCTGATCGAGTGCAAAACCTACCGCACCCGGCCGCATGCCGAGGGGATGGGGGATTACACCTACCGCACGCGCGACGACGTCGAGCGCTGGAAGCAACGCTGTCCGATCGCGCAGTTCGAGGAGCGGCTGGTGCGCGACTTCGCCATCGCGCCCGCGCAGATCGACGCCGTCAAATCCGAGATCAGCGAGCTCGTCGCCGAGGCGCGGCAGTTTGCCGAGCAGAGTGCCTATCCCCCGCCCG
>JAEUIK010000004.1 GCA_016793185.1 Planctomycetaceae bacterium
ATCCCCGACGCTGCCCGCCCAATCAGCCTCGCTGTGGGGAGCATCGGACGCAACACCCCCCGCTGGCCCGGCGGCCCCGGCAGGCTGGTGCCGGCTCGCCGCTCGATTGCCAAAACCGGGCAACAACACGGCCACCTCGGCGACCGCCTGTTGCGTGTCGCGGGCAAGATCGGCGTACTTGTTGCGAGCCTCGCTCATCAAAGTCCCGATCGGCGGGTCCTCGCTCTCCGCCGTGGCGGGCGCGAGAGTCTCGACCAACTGGTCGGGGGCCACGCTCGTCGGTTTGCCGGCGGGGACGCGGGCACTGGCCACCGGCACACCCGAACTCGATTGATCCGGCGCGAGCTGCGCTAACCCCATCGCCAGCAGCAGTGTGGCCGCAATCGCCATGGCGACTGACAACCAGCCGGGAATCGGCCTCTGGACTTCGTGCAGCCCGCTGGCGAGGGTCACTTGCTCGGCACCCGCCGCGCTACCGCCCAGCGGCGTCTCGTCCAGCAGTGCCGCGTCCAGGGGTGCTGCGGTCGCCTGCGGCGAAGCTTCGGCACGGAGCGCGGCCAGGACCCGCGCGCTGAATCGGGACGGGGGTTCGAAATCGGGCAAGCCGGCGACCTGATCGAGCGTCTGCCGATCGACGGCCGCCCCGTAGGCAACCGCCCAGGCGCGATGCTCGGCCGAGTCGCGAATCAGGCGCGCCACCTCGGGATCGGCATCCCACCCTTGCCGCTGGTCGAGCAGTTCGTTGAGGCGGGCTTCAAAAGCTTCAAACTTCATGGGGCGATTCCTCGACGACTCCCCGCGCTCGGAGCTGGCGGGCAAGTTCTTGTCGCGCACGGTGGATCCAGGTCTTCACGGTGCCGACCGGGCAATCCATCGTCGCGCTGATCTCGGCGTAACTCAATTCGTGCTGATGAAACAACAAGAAGGCCGTGCGGTACTCCTCGCGCAAGCCTCCCAGGGCCAGGGCAACTTCTTCGGTCAAAGCACGAATCCCCTGGACCTCGGCGGCCTCGTCTTCCAGGTCATCGACCAGGTCGGTGGGAAGCGGCACCCGGCGCCGCGAACTCAACCAGCTGCGACACCGATTGCCGGCAATCGCCAGCAGCCAGGGACGAAAATCACGTTCACGATCAAACTGCGGCAGGCTGCGAAATACGCGGACAAACGTCTCTTGGGCGACGTCCTCGGCGTCCTGGCGGTTGCCCAGCATCCGATAGCACAGGCCGAACACCTGACCGGCAAACTGGTCGACCAGGGCCGCCATGGCGGACTGATCCCCCGCCAGGCATCGGTCTACCAACTCGCGGAGTTCGTCAGGCAAGCTGGTCACTCCCTGCTTCTCCGCAGTCGGTTCACAAGGGTCTACCACGCCAAGAGTATTGCGGTTTCAGCCCCAGCTTTCCGGGGAGGGCTGAAGCGACGCACAGGGCTCGATCGCCCGATTTTTCCTAACCGCAAGCATACCCGGGAGAAAAGTACCGGGCCGCGGCGAACTCGGCTTCGGGGGGCGGCCGGACCAATCCCCCCGGAGGTGGGCTCGGCTCGGGGCTCCCAGCACGAACTCGGGCCGGCAAGGCCCAGCTACGAGGTCGCCTCGCCGAGCAAGTCGCCCAGCTCCCGCGGCGAAACATCCTCCAGGCGCTTACCCCGTTTGGCCAGGCGTTCGTTCACTTTGATCACGGTTTCCTGCATGGCCGAGTGCGTTTCCTGCGACCCGCCATACAGGACAAAATTGTCGCCTCGGGTAAGCCGGGTATGACCATCCTGGTTGTCGAGGCCCAGCCCCAGCAGGGCAGCCCGCCGCTGCCGGGATCGCGTCTCCGCTTTCAATTCGGTGCCTCTCGTTCTTGCGGAAATGGAACCGTGAGTCGGCGTACGAGCAGATGGGGATCGCGCCGACAATCCGGTTAACTCACTATAGCGCTCGGCTTACCGAGCTTCAAGCGAAGCCCGAGGTCGAGCGGCGCCTCCCAGACATCTTCGGCATTCTGCCCGGGTTCTTGGATCCGGAGCCCCCTGGGGGGACGCCCGCGGAGAAACGGAGATCGCCCGGCTCCGCCGCGCCGGCTGGTCCCGGTGCCTGGGATCCGGAAGTGGGTCGCACCCGCAAGAGCCCCGTCGGGAGAAGCGCGGATGCTGTGGGCCGGTCCGGTCGACTGGCAACCTCGAATGGCGCCCTTGATGAGCACCTTCGGCAGGCGCCCCGCGACCGGCGGACTCGGCCAGCGCTATTTGCGGTGAAAGAACTTGCGCAGCACGTCGGCGGCCGCTTCCCGGCTGTCGGCCTTCATCGGGCTCGCGGGCAACTTGCCCGGCTTCCCTTTCGGCTTGGGAACCTGGCCGCGCGAGCCCGCAGCACTACCGTGGCCGGCTTCCTCGTCGGCGGCGCCGGCCTGGGCCTTGGCCAAGGCTTCCTTCACCTCGTCCGAAACCGTGGTATCCGAGATGGTATGGCCCATCTGGATCTCCTCGGTGTCGGCCGAACGGAGCTCGCGCGTTTCGCCCTCGCCGTTGGTGGAGTCCCCCCCGAGCCAACTGGCGACGTCGATATCGTCCGTATTCCGATCGCCGGCAGCGCGCTCGGCGGCCTCTTTGATGCTGGTGACGGCGGGCAGCTTTTTGGCGGGGGCCGCGGCCGTGACGACGACGTCGAACTCCAACGGGCCGAACTTGACGCGGTCGCCCGTCTTCAACTCGGTCTCGCCAAACAAGCGCTCGTCGTTGACGAACGTGCCGTTGCGGCTACCAAGATCGCGAATCGCGACGGATTCGTCGTCGATCAGCAGCACGCAATGGTGGCGGCTGATCAAGTCGCTCTTGGGCCGGAGTTGGCAGTCCTCTCCCCGGCCCACGAGAAACTTGGGGCCAGGAATCCGGAGCTCTTGTCCCGCGTTCTTCCCTACCGCAACTTTGAGTCTGAGATCCATCACCGGAACCGCTCCGCAGAGAGACGTCCAAGAAGAAATAACTAAAAGGGCGATGGTTGCACCGAAGTGCCTCGCCGCTCTGCGTCAGCCAACCGGTCCTCCCAAAATGAACTCGACAGCCTGTCAGCCCCCGCACGCTTGAGCGCGACCAAGACCCAGGAAAGCTGCGGGAGGAAATATAAGAAATACCCGCTGCCACTTCGGCCCGGCGCACTCAATCGTTTCGTCGGCTCTCGGCGACCCCCACTTACCCCAAACGAGCGTGTCAAATAATAGCAAGCGCGAATTGTGGTGAGAAGCGAGACCCCCGGCGAAAAAATCAACGCCGCGCGGCCAGGGACCGCCAGCGTTCGTCTCCCCGCCGGCCCCCTTCCCCAAGGCGGCCCACGACGCTGTGTTGGCCTTGTCCGAGCCACCCCCAGTGCAGGTTGCGGCTCGCACTTCTCCTGTATCGGCATCCTATCAAGGCGACTCGCCCCAGTCAAAAAACCGATTTCGACAAGGTCTTGAGATCGCAGGGCTTATGTCCCCAAAAAAAAGCCGTGCGCCGTGCCGTGCGAAGCAGTCACACCCCCCCCGACTTGGCCCGCGCGATTACTTGAGCGCTGTCCATTCCGTGGCCCCAAATCGACCAGCCTCCCACTCGGCGGCGCGGAGCCGCAGGGCGGGATCGAGCTCGACGGGACGGCACTCCAGCCCCAGTGCCTCGCTCAGGTCCGGGAGCCAAAGGTGGGCCAGGCCCGCGGCGCTGAGCTCGACGCCGGTCAGGTCGGCAATGCCGGGCAGCTCGGGCGCGGCCTCAGAGCGCTGCAGAAGGATGCTGCCATGCTGGAGGATGGCCCCCCGATACCGGCGCTGCGCGCTGCCGGCGATCTTGAAGCCGGCACAGAGCACGTCGCCGGCCGAGCGGCGTTCGAAACAGAGAAAGGGTTGGTCTCGGCCGGCATCGGCTTCGGCGGCCTCGCACAAACGAGCGGAAACGCCCAGGCCGCCGAGGACTCTGATCAGGCTCGTGTGGACCGCGCGATAGAGAAGGCCCGTGTCGCGAATCGCCGCCGCGAGCGGGCCGCCGCGTGCGTGGCTGGCAGGGATCGCCAGGCTGTAGGTCAACTCGTGGTCGTGCAAGATTGCCCCACCGCCGCTGGCGCGGCGCACGAGCGCGGCGCTGGCACTGGCGCGATGTTGGCTGCGGTCGGCGAGCTTCTGGAAATAGCCGAGCGAGAGCGTCGGCCGCGACCATTGGTAGCACCGCACCACGATCGATTCGGCGCTGGCTGCCGCTTCCAGCAGCGCTTGATCGACTGCCATGTTCCAGGGGCCCGATTGCGGCGGATCGACCAACAACTGCGCCGCAACGGGGTGGGCGCCGCTCGAGCTGTGAGTGGCGTTTTCCCCCACGCGCTTCAAGCTCCCGTACTGCTGGGCGAAGCCAGCACCGGCTCGCGGGCCGCGCGAACTTCGTCGGGCCGGCTGATGGGGGTCGAGGCCGGGGCCGCGCGCACTTCGTCGGCCGGCTCGCCCAGAATCTGTGCCAACGCCGCGGCGAAGGCATCGAGCGTTTCCTTCGACTCGGTCTCAGTCGGCTCGATCATCATGGCTTCGCGGACGGTGAGCGGAAAGTAAATCGTCGGCGGATGGAAACCGTAATCGAGCAGGCGCTTGGCGATGTCGGTGGCGGTGATCCCGCGCTCCGCTTTCACGGCCGAGGCGCTGGCGACGAACTCGTGCATGCAGCGCGGACCCTGCGGCACCGGCAGCAGCTGCTGCACGCGGCTGAGCAAGTAGTTGGCGTTGAGCACGGCCGTTTCCGAGACGCGCCGCAGTCCCGCGGGGCCATGCGTGCGAATGTAGGCATAGGCCCGGACGAGCACGCCCGTGTTGCCGAAAAAGCTGCGGACGCGGCCGATCGATTTCGGGCGATCGGCGTCGAGAAAATACTTGTCCGCGGCGAGTCCCACGACCGGCGCCGGCAGGTACGGCGCGAGCCGGTCCCGGACGGCGATCGGGCCTGCGCCGGGACCGCCGCCGCCGTGCGGACCGCTGAAAGTCTTGTGCGGGTTGAAGTGCATCATGTCGGCGCCGAAATCGCCGGGGCGCGCGATGCCCAGGATCGCGTTCATGTTGGCGCCGTCCAGGTAGATCAGGCCTCCCGCGTCGTGAACCCAGCGGGCGATCTCGGCAATCTGACCGTCGAACATTCCCAGCGTATTCGGATTGGTGATCATGAACACGGCCGTCGCGGGGCTGAGCTTCGACCGCAGATCGGCCAGATCGACGAAGCCCTCGGGCGTGCTCTTGACCGTCACCGCCTTGAAGCCCGCCATGACGGCGCTGGCCGGATTGGTGCCATGGGCGCTGTCGGGAATGAGCACCTCGGTCCGCTGCTCGCCGCGATCGCGGAAATAGGCGGCCGCGACCATCAGCGCTGCCAGCTCGCCATGGGCGCCGGCGGC
The DNA here is from genome assembly GCA_016793185.1 of Planctomycetaceae bacterium. Taxonomy (GTDB): domain Bacteria; phylum Planctomycetota; class Planctomycetia; order Pirellulales; family JAEUIK01; genus JAEUIK01. The sequence goes on from JAEUIK010000004.1 coordinate 5,381, forward strand.
GGGCTGCAGCGAGACAGCGTCGAGCCCCGAGATCTCCGCCAGCAGCCCCTGCAGTTCGTAGAGAAGTTGCAAGAGCCCCTGCATGGTCGAGACGGGCTGATAGGGGTGCACGTCCACAAAGCCCGGCAGGCTCGCCAAGCGCTCGTTGCGCTTGGGGTTGTACTTCATCGTGCACGAACCGAGGGGATAGAAGTGCGTATCGACCGACATATTCTCGGTCGAGAGGTTCGTGAAGTGGCGCACGACATCCCCCTCGAACAACTCGGGCAAGTCGGGAGGCGCAGCGGCGAGCAATCGGGCCGGCAGCAGGTCGGCCAGCGGCTGCACGGGGACATCGCAGGCCGGCAATCGCGCGGCGCGGCGTCCGGGGCGCGACAGTTCGAACAACGTGCTGGTGGCTTGCCGGTTACGCATGGGCGGGCTCCGCGGAAGTGGCGATCGTGTGCAACAGCGTTGCCCAAGTGTCGATTTCCTCGCGCGTGCGTTTTTCGGTTACGGCGACGAGGAAGCAATCCGACAGCTCGGGATACCAGCCCCCCAACGGCACTCCGGCGAAGACCCCCGCCTCGGCGGCGTCCTGCAAGAGCGACTCGACGTCGGCGTCGCGCGAGCGGACGACGAACTCTTTGAAGAAGGGGCGCGCAAAGGCGGGAGCGAATGGGGACTGCGACGTCAGGCGTTGGAGCGCGTAGTGGGACTTTTGCAGGCAGAGCTCGCCCACCTCGCGCAAGCCGGCCGGCCCCAGCGCTGCCAGATAGATGGTTGCCCGCAGCGCGAGCAGTCCCTGGTTGGTGCAGATGTTGCTTGTCGCTTTCTCGCGGCGAATATGCTGCTCGCGCGTTTGCAACGTCAACACCCAGCAGCGGCGGCCGTCGCGATCCTGCGTCTGGCCGGTGATCCGGCCCGGCATCCGGCGGACGAAGGCTTCGCGGCACGCCAGGATGCCCAGGTAGGGTCCGCCGAAGGCCAGCGGCGAGCCGAGCGACTGTCCCTCGGCAGCCACGATATCGGCGCCGTAATCTCCCGGCCGCGCCAAGACGCCCAGGCTCAGCGGATCGACGACGACGATCAGCACCGCGCCGGCGGCATGGGCCAGCTCGGCGATCGCGGCGGCGTCCTCCACGGCCCCGAAGAAGTTCGGCTGCTGCAAGAGCACGCAGGCGGTCTGGTCGTCGATCGCGGCCGACAACGTCGCGAGATCCGCGCTCCCCGCGGGCGCGGCCAGCGTGACCAGCTCGGCATCGAGATTATCGAAGTAGGTCTCGAGCGTCTGCCGGTACTCGGGGTGCACCGACTTGAACGTGACGACGCGCCGCCGGCGCGTCGCGGCCAGCGCCATCAGCACGGCCTCGGTGGTGGCGCTCGCGCCGTCGTACAGGCTGGCGTTCGACACGTCCATGCCCGTCAGCCGGGTAATGAGCGTCTGGTACTCGAAAAAGACCTGGAGATTCCCCTGGCTAGCCTCGGGCTGATAGGGCGTGTACGAGGTGTAGAACTCGCCGCGCGCCGCGAGGGCGTCGACGACCGCCGGGATGAAGTGGTCGTAGCTGCCGCCGCCGAGAAAGCAGTTGGCCTGTCCGGCCGGCAGATCGCGTCCGGCGAGCCTGTGCATGTGCTGGGTGAGCTCGAGTTCGGTCAGCGCCGGGGGGAGATCCAGCGGACGCCGCAGCCGCAAATCCGCCGGCACCATCGCAAACAGTTCATCGAGCGAATCGATTCCGATCGCCGCGAGCATCTCTCGCTCGTCCGTCGAGGTATTGGCAACGTAAGGCATGAGAATTCCATCTCGGTAACGATCTAGGGCGACAAACACTAGCCCGCAGCGCGAGCGAGAGACACGCAATTCGACGCCGTCACTGATGTCCCGCGCTCTGCGTTTCGAATCAACCTGTCAATCCAACCCGCGCTTAGTGCTCTGCTTCGGCACACTGCTTTTCGTACGCCTTGCGATCCATGAGCCCCGCCAGCTTCTCGTCGGCGTTGACGCGAATCCGCACGATCCAGCCCGCGCCATAAGGATCGCTGTTGAGTCGCTCCAGGTGCGCGGCGAGGTCTTCGTTGACCGCGATGACTTCGCCGCTCACGGGGCTATACAAGTCGCTCACCGCTTTGACCGACTCGATCTCGCCAAAGGCTTCGCCGGCCGCGAGCTGACGTCCGACCTCCGGCAACTCCATGTAGACCAGATCGGTCAGCGCCTCGACGGCGAAGGCCGAGATGCCCACGGTGGCGATACCCTCGTCAAGGGCGACCCACTCGTGGGTCTTGGCATACTTCAGTTGGTTGGGATCGCGGCTGGCTGACACTTCGCTCTCCTCTCAGGAATGGGCCGCGGCGGCGGACGCCGCCGACGCTTGGCCGCGCTTGTAAAACGGCAACTTCACGACTTCCGCCGGCTCGACGCGGCCGCGGATGTCGACCAGGACTTGGGTGCCCACCGCGGCGGCGGCCGGGAGCACGTAGGCCATCGCGAGGGGGGCGTCGAGCGTGGGCGAGAAGGTCCCGCTCGTCACGTAGCCGAGCTGTTCGTGCGAATCCGCGGCGGCGGTATCGGCCGCGTAGATCGCATAGTCCTCGCGCGGGACTCGCTTGCCGGCGAGTCGCAGTCCGACACGGCGGGGACGGGTGCGATCAGTCTGGAGCGCGGCAAGCGCCGCGCGCCCGAGAAATTCTCCCTTGTCGAGTTGGACCGCGAAGCCCAGCCCTGCCTGCCAAGGATCGATCTCCTCCGCAAGCTCGTGCCCGTACAACGGCATCGCCGCTTCGAGCCGCAGCGTATCGCGGGCGCCGAGGCCGACGGCCTGGCCGCCGATCTTGCCGGCGGCTGCGACCAGCTGTTCCCAGACGTTCACGAGCGCCGCGTTGCCGACGATGAGCTCGCAGCCATCTTCGCCCGTGTAGCCGGTGCGGCTGGCGATCCCGCCGTGGCCGTCGATGAGCGTCTCGCTGGCCGCGTAATAAGGGAGGTCTGCCAATGGCGCCTGCACCAGAGGTTGCGCGATCTCCAGGGCCCGCGGACCTTGGACCGCGATCATGCCCCAGTTGCGCGTGACATCGGTCACGCGGACGTCGGCAAAGTCGCCGTGGTGCTGCTCGATCCAGGCGACGATTTTGGCCCGGTTGCTGGCATTGACGACCAACAGGTAGTAGCTGGCGCCGGCGGCGTCGACGAGGTGCGACACGAGGACGTCGTCGAGAATGCCCCCCGCTTCGTTCGTCACCAGCGAATAGGCGACCTGTCCCGGCCGGAGGGGCGCCACGTGCCGGGTCAGCAGGCGATCAAGAAACAGCGGGGCGCGCGGACCGTCGAAGCGCAGGCGGCCCATGTGCGAGATATCGAAGAGACCGGCGGCCGTGCGTGTGCTCTGGTGTTCGGCGACGATCGAGGTGTATTGCACCGGCATCGACCAGCCGGCGAAGTCGACCAGGCGTCCTCCGTGTCCGGCATGCCAGGCGTGGAGCGGGGTTTCCAGAAGCGCCGGACTCATAGCAATATCG
>JAEUIK010000013.1 GCA_016793185.1 Planctomycetaceae bacterium
CCTGCCAGATTTATTCAGTATCGGAGTGGCGACAGTTGCGCTGCGCGAACAGCCAAAAGCACACGACGCGCTTCCCGGCAGAAGTAGCCAGCGGATGCGATTGTCGGTTTTGTTGGCAACGCGGCAACTTTCGGGATCACACCGGACATCAGTAATCGAACGCTAGTTCCGCAGGTACAGCCAGACGTAGCCGTGCGCCAGCGGCAAGTCAACACTACTCTTCCCCGGCCCTTGCGTTGCGGCGAGTAGTGGCCGTGCTCGGCCAACGAATTCGTCCTCGGCTGCCTCCATTCGCCGTGCCGCTGGGCTCGTTCGCAGCGCCTGATAAGCCTTGGTCCACTCCTCATCCGCGACCTTGCTGAAAAGGACGTCACCAGGATACCGCTGCTTAAAGTCCTGTCGTAACCGTTCTAATTCTTGCGTGAAGTTTTTGGCGTTAGCGCTTTTCTCGGCTATCGATTCACGTAACGCCTGCTTCTGCGTTTCGTCGAGATCGGATTTGGGGGCATAAGCCGTGAAAAAATCGCCCACGAGTAAATCGAGTTTGCCGTCGTCGTTGAAGTCGGTCACTTCGACTTGGGAACGGATACCAGGACGGACGTCATCGTCGCTCCAGTACAACAGGTCAGAACCCAAACCGTCGTGCTTCTCGACCAGAACAAATCCCGGCTTAAACCTCGGAGCGTCTGCCTGCCCGACGTTACGGAACCAGGACACACTGCCATCGTCCGCACCGGAAACAACGTCCCACAGACCGTCGCCGTCCCAATCCGCAACGACAGGACAGCAGTGTGCGCGTACTTTGAGTGGCTCGCCTCCGGCATCGACTTGGATGTTGTCATCGGCAAACGCGTAATCCCGCGCATTGCCCTGATTGAGTCGGACCTTCAAGAACCCATCGAAGCATCCAATCAGCATGTCGAAATCCCCGTCGGCGTCCCAGTCGACGGGCGCAAAGAAGCTGCCGAAGGACTGGTAGATCTGTTGCTGTTGCGGATAGCTGCGTACCGGCACCCCACGCCGGTCGTTTAGTATTTCGCCCTTCGCGAACTTGTGATCGGCCAGCCCGCGAAACAAGTAGCAATGCCCCGGATCGTAAGAACTGCTGATGAAATCACGCACTCCGTCTCCGTCGATGTCGACAAAGCGGGGCTGGGCACCGACACAACAATAGATAGGCACCTTGGCCGGTTCATCCCCAGCCTGCAACAGGCCAGTATCCTGAAACGCGGGTTTGCCTTTGGTCCCGATATTACGAAAGACGCGAAACTGACCGCTGTAATCGCCAACCAACAAATCCAACAACCCGTCGCCATCGAGGTCTTCCATACAGGGACTGCTATGGCCCCAGGCGCCGCCCGTGTCGATGAACTTACCGTTCGCCTCCAGGCGCTTGGGAGCCTTCAGTGTACCTTCTGCTGCGGAGGCCATGGGTGTCGAAATCAATGACACGCAAACCAAGACGATCATCGTTCGCCAACTACTCATGACAGCCCCCTTCCTTCGATAGGAAACGGTCACGTGTCGTACGACTGCACTTCAACGAAGCCCGCGACGATTAATTCTACTTGACTGGCCTTCCCGTCTCCACGGAATAAAGGTGGCTCAGGCGCCGAACTTACCCAGGCGACCCGCGTTGGCCAGGGCCAACGGCATCAGGTACTTCGACTCGAACTGGCCCAGCCCCCCCGCGATCGCTTCATTCTCGCCGAACTTCTGACAGCGATCGGTACGGCAGTCGGGCGAGGCCAGGACCAGGGGTACCGGATGCCAGCTATGCGACTTAAGCAGGCTCGGCGTGCTGTGGTCGCCCGTCACCATCAAGACCGTGGGACCGAGAGTCCGAATGGCCGGGATCGCGGCATCCACTTCTTCGATGCGTTTAACCTTGGCCGCGAAGTTGCCGTCCTCGCCCGTGCTGTCGGTGTACTTGAAATGAATGAAAAAGAAATCGTAGGCGTTCCAATGCTGGGCCAACACGTCCAGCTGCTCGCCGAGGGTCTTTGCGTCGCCGACGATATCCATTCCCACCAGGCGGGCGAGCCCCTTGTACATCGGGTACACGGCAATCGCGGCGGCACGCAGCCCGTAGACTTCTTCGTAGCTCGGCAAGTTGGGGCGATTCGAAAAGCCACGCAGCGTCAATCCGTTGGCACGGGCTTCGCCAGCCAGCAGCTCGCGGGCTTGCCGGATGAATTCAGCGGCGACTTCGGCCGTGCGCTGGCTGCCGGGCTGCGCTGCCTTCGGCGCCAGCGGCGGCACGCCGGTCGCCTGCGGATCGGTATCGTGGACCTGGTCGCCCAGGCCGGGCCCGCGAAACACGACGACAAAGCGGTGTTCCTTGACCGGCTCCGAAAAGATCTCGATTCCGGGGATCTTGACCTGTCGCAGCCGGACGGCCAACGGGGCGCTCTCTTCGCTCGAGATGCGTCCGGCACGCCGATCGGTGATGTTGCCGTGGGCGTCGAGCGTGCAGAAATTCGCGCGGATCGCGACATCGTCGGGACCCAGCGCAAAACCGATGCCCGTGGCTTCGAGCGCGCCGCGCCCAATGCGGTACTGCAGCGGGTCGTAACCGAACAGCCCGAGGTGCCCTGGCCCGCTGCCAGGCGTGATGCCGGGCTTGACGGGAATCAGCCCGCCGCTGACGCCGACCCGCGCGAGCTCGTCGAGATGGGGCGTATGGGCGGTCTCCAATTCGGTGAGCTTGCCCGGCTTGAGCGGCAGCCCCCCCAAGCCGTCGGCCACGAACAACACGATCTTGGAGTCGTTCTTCACCTGCAGTTCGCGGGTCAGTTCATGCATATCCATGAGTAGTCAAATCCTTTCCGTCGCAACGGCCCCCTCTCGGGCGGCGCGGCTAAAGCTGTTCGTAGCAGAAAGCCCCCGCAGTACAAGAGGGTCCCTGCGCGGGCGCCCCGTTTCGGGGTCCGGCTCGCCATGCCCGGCGCTTTCCCTCCCCCCGCCAAGCGGTATGATTCTGGCTGATGCTCGAAACGCGATGCGCGCCTCTGGGAGTTCCGTTGTGGCAACGCTTCTCACCTGGCTTGGACATAACTGCTGGTTGATCGAGACTCCCGGCGCGCGGATTATCCTCGATCCGTTCCTCGACGACTCGCCCACCGCGCCGGTCAAGTCCGACGCCATCCAGGCCGACTACGTGCTGGTCTCGCATGGGCATTTCGATCACGTCGCCGACGCCGCCAAGATCGCAGTGCGGAATCAGGCGACGGTGGTCAGCAATTTCGAGATCTGCGAGTGGTTGGCCGGCCAGGGCGTGTCGAACTGCGAGCAGATGAACCTGGGAGGAAGCTGCCGTTTGCCGTTCGGCACGGTCAAGCTGACGCTGGCGCATCATAGCTCGGTGCTGCCCGACGGCACCTACGGCGGCAACCCGGGGGGCTTCCTGCTGACGCTCGCCGACGGCAGAATCTACTTTGCCTGCGATACCGCGTTGTTTGCCGATATGAAGCTGATCGGTGCGGCGGGGCTCGATCTGGCGGTGCTGCCGATCGGCGATCGCTTTACGATGGGGGTCGACGACTCGCTCGAGGCGACCCGGCTGTTGGCGCCGCGGCGCGTGGCCCCGGCCCATTACAATACCTGGCCGCCGATCGCGCAGGACGCGGCCGGCTGGGCGCGCCGCGTGCAGAGCGAAACCAGCGCCGAGCCGCTGGTGCTGGCGCCCGGCGAGAAAATCAATCTCTAGGCCCTCGACGCGCCGACAAGCGATCGGCCCCAACCAAGGAGCGCACCATGCGTTGCAGATTCCGCACCGGTCAGCGACTGATCCTGATGCTCGCGGCGCTCGCGGCGCTGGAGGCAGGGCCGGCGGCCGGCCGGGCCGCCGAGCTGCTGCGCTGGAAATTCCAACAGGGCGAAAAGCTGCACTATCAGATGCAGCTAGACACCACGATCCGCTCCGCGGCCGCAGCCCGAACCGACAAGACCGCGATCGCGCAAACGATCGACCTGACCTGGACGGTCACGGCCGTCGCTACTGACGGCGTCGCCACGATGACGCAAACCATCGACCGGATGCGGATGAAGGCGACGACTCCGGAAGGGGTCATGGAAGTGGATTCCGCCAGCGACTCGATCGACGGACCGTTGGCACAGAGTATGGCCCCCATTTTCAAGGCCCTGATCGGCGCCGAGTTCACCTTGAAGATGACGCCCACGGGGCGCATCCGCGACGTGGAGGTTCCCGCGCGCGCGCTCGACGTGCTGAAAGCCTCGCCCCAGTTGGGCAGCATGCTCAGCCCCGAAGCGCTCAAGGACATGACGGCCCAAGCGACGATTCCGTTGCCGGATGAGGCCGTCGACGTGGGCGGAACGTGGACCGACGAAAAGAACCTCGCCGGCGTGAAATTGAAGATGACCTATACCTTCGAGGGCCCCGCCGAGCTCGATCGGCGGAAAGTGGACCGGATTTCCACCAAGGCCGATATGGAAATCACGCTGCCAGAAGCCGAGGGCGTGCAGGCCGAGATGGAGGCCGGCGAGTTGACCGGCGAAATGTTCTTCGACTTTGCGGCCGGCAAATTGCTCTCTTCGAGCGCCAAGCAGAACATGGCGATCAGCATCATGGCCAAGGAGCAATCCCTGCGGCAGGAGATCCAGACGCTCGTCTCGATGCGGCTCGTCCCCCCCGGCGAGAAGGATCCCCCTGCCGGAGCTCCGCCGGCGGAGAAGACGTCTCCCTAGCCCCGCGCGTCCGGGCCCGCCGCACGCGCAGGCTGGGCCGGCGGATCTATTCGTCGGCGACCTCGTCCCGGGGTTCTTCCCCGGTCGCGCCGTCGGCTTCACTCGACTCGGCGTTGTTCTGAGCTTCAACGTCCTGAGCTTCCTCCGTGTTGTCGCCGGCAGCGGCTTCCTCCGCGGACTGCAGCTGCAGCCCTTGGGTCGACATTTCCTCGAGCAGTCCCTTCTTCTGGGCATCCAGCTCGGTCAGGAACGTCTCGAAGTTGTCGTAGGCCCGCAGGGCATATTGCTGGGCGACGCAGCCCCCTTCCGCGCGCTTCGAGTACTTGAAGATGTTGTATTCGACGAACGGGGCATCTTCCAGCGCGCCGTCGCCCGGCCAGACGAGGAACTCGATCATTGCCTCGCCCGACGCCTGGCTCTCGAAGACCTTGACCGGGCTCTTGGGATAGCGCTCCTTGAGAACCCGGACAAAGCTCCCCACCAGCGCCGGAACATCGTCGAGCTCGTCGTATTCGCGAATCGAGGCAAGCCGGGTCCAGGATTCCAGCTTCTCGCCCGCCGGGATGTACTCCTTGACGCGCTCTCCCGGATTGCTGGCCTCCCAGGCCAGAATCAGCGTCTCGTCAGCGAAGACCACGCGCTCTTGCGCGCCGGTCGCTGCGTCGGGCGGCGTCGAGGTCCGCTCAGTGGATTCGTCGTTCTGCGCCCAGGCTTGAGCC
>JAEUIK010000025.1 GCA_016793185.1 Planctomycetaceae bacterium
CGGCAGTCTGCTGGTCACCACCGCGGGCTACGACGTCAACGTCTACAAGAGCGCCCGCAACATCGAACGCGTGGCGGTCTCGCCCGCCGGCGATTTGAACGCCTACCAGGTGCTGTCGGCTGGCCGGCTGCTGGTCACCAAGGCGGCCCTCGACAAGATCCGTGAGCGGGCGACGAAAGCCCCCCCGGCCGAATCCGCCCCCCAGGCGCCGGCCGGCAAGAAATCCAAGTAACGAGCGAGCAGGCTTGCCATGAGCAACTCCGCAGACGAAATCGCCGGTTGCGGCCTCGAGCCGCACCAGATCATTCTCCGCCCGCTGGTGACGGAGAAGGGAATGCACCGCTCGACGCGCAACAACGCCTACGCGTTCGAGGTCAACCGGGCGGCGAACAAGCATGATATCCGCCGTGCCGTCGAGGCCCTCTTCGACGTCAAGGTGGTGGCCGTCAACACGCAGAACCGCAAAGGCAAGCCGCGCCGCACGCGGATGTACATCGGCTACACCAGCGATTGGAAGAAGGCGGTCGTCAAGCTCGACGCCGAGCATCGCATCGACTTCTTCTAATCCCCGGCGCTCCGCCGGCGGGAATTGGCACGCAGCACGCATCCGAACCGACGCCTGAAACGTTTAGGACTGAACGATGGGAATTCGCCGCTACAAACCGACGACTCCGGGCCGCCGCGGCGCCAGCGTCAGCGATTTCGCCGAGCTGACTCCCGGCGCCAAGCCGGAGAAGACCCTGCTCCGCCCCAAGAAGAAGACCGGCGGCCGCAATAACCAGGGCCGGATCACGGTCCGGCATCGGGGGGGCGGGCACAAACAGGCGTACCGGCTGATCGACTTCCGCCGCAACAAGGACAACGTGCCGGCGAAGGTCCACTCGATTCAGTACGACCCCAATCGCACCTCGCGGATCGCCTTGCTGCATTATGCCGACGGCGAAAAGCGTTACATCCTCGCCCCGCAGGGGCTCGAGGCGGGACAGCAGGTGCTGAGCGGCCCCGAAGTCCCCGCCAGCGTCGGCAATTGCCTGCCGATGAAGAACATTCCGCTGGGCATGACGATCCACAACATCGAGCTGCAGCCGGGGCGCGGCGGCCAGATCTGCCGCTCGGCCGGCTCGGGCGCCGTGCTTGCCGCCCGCGACGCCAACTGGGTGCAGATCACGCTCCCCAGCGGCGAAATTCGCCGCATTCCGGCCACCTGTCGGGCGACGATCGGATCGATCAGCAATCCCGACCACATGAACATCACGTACGGCAAGGCGGGGCGCAAGCGTTGGCTCGGCCGCCGGCCGCACGTCCGCGGCACCGCGATGAACCCGATCGACCACCCGCACGGTGGTGGTGAAGGTCGCACCAAGGGGGGTCGCCACCCGGTGAGCCCGACCGGCAAGCCGGCCAAGGGGACCAGCACCCGCAAGCGACGCAAGCCGTCGAACGCGGCCCTGGTGCGTCGTCGTCGGTCGCGGCGGTACGGCGTGTTGAAGATTCGCTAAGTCAGGAGGGGATCGGGCAGCCGGACCCCAAGTGCCCGAGACAGAGTCACTCGTTAACGAAGAGTCAGCCACAGAAGAGATGGTGCGATGGGACGTTCGCTGAAAAAAGGCCCCTATGTCGACCCGCGGCTGTTCCTCAAGGTGGAGCGGCTGAACGAAGGGGGCGCCAAGCGCGAAATCAAGACTTGGGCGCGCTCCTGCACGATCATTCCGGAGTTCGTCGGACATACGTTTCTGGTCCACAACGGCAAAGTGCACCAGAAGGTCTTCGTGACGGAAGAGATGGTGGGACACAAGCTCGGCGAGTTCTCGCCGACGCGGACGTTCCGCGGCCACGGCACGAAAGGCAAGCGCTAGCGGCGGGGGCCGGCCTGGCCGGCCGGTCGAGTCGCGCGGCAGAGGAATCGAACCATGGCATATCAAGCACTGCACAAGTACGCTCGGATCAGCCCCCGCAAGGTGCGGCCGCTGGCCGATCTGATTCGCGGCAAACAGGCCGACGAGGCCTTGAACATCCTCCGCTATCAGCCGCAACGCGGCGCCCGGATGCTGGAGAAGGTGCTCAAGAGCGCGCTGGGCAACGCCGAGGATCGCCGGGCGGTCAACGTTCACAAGCTGAAGGTCGTCGACGCCCGCATCGACGGCGGCCCGATGTTCAAGCGGGTGCGCCCCCGGGCCCGCGGCATGGCGTTTATGATCAAGCGGCGGATGTGCCACATTCGTGTGGCGGTCGATATTGCCTAGGTTTGCGAGCAGCCACCCCCACTCCCTGACACGAGCTTCGCGGTCCGCCAGACACCACCCGCCGGTCCGCACCAGGTAGCGAGAAGAACTTATGGGTCAAAAAGTCAATCCGGTCGGCTTCCGTGTCGGCATCATGGAAGGCTCGAAGAGCCGCTGGTACGCCTCGAAGAAAGAGTTTTCGGAGCTCCTGGTCGAGGACTTCAAGCTCCGCAAGTTCATCAAGTCGAAGTACCGCTTTGCCGGCATCCCCAAGATCGAGATCGAACGCACCCGCGACGAAGTGAAGGTCACGCTCTTCACCGCACGGCCGGGCGTGATCATCGGCCGCAAGGGACAGGAAGTCGAGCGGCTGCAGGAAGAACTGCAGGGCCTGATCGGCCGCCGCATCAATATCAAGATCGAAGAGGTCCAGCGCCCCGAGCTGCAAGCCCAGCTCGTGGCCGAGGACATCGCCGATCAGCTCGCCAAGCGGGCCAGTTTTCGCCGCACGATGAAGCGGGCGATGGAACAAACGATGGAAGCCGGCGCCAAGGGAATCAAGATCCAGCTGGCCGGACGGCTCGGCGGGTCGGAAATGGCTCGCTGCGAGAAGCAGAACGCCGGCAGCATTCCCCTGTCGACCCTCCGGGCCAAGATCGACTACGGCTTCACCGAAGCCAAAACGGCCCAGGGTCACATCGGCGTGCAGGTCTGGGTGAATCAAGGTATGTACTTCGAGGAGGAGGCTGGCCATGGCGCTGATGCCCAAGAGGGTCAAGCACCGAAAAAGCCAAAGAGGACGTATAAGAGGTAACGCCACCCGCGGCAACCGCGTGGTGTTCGGCGACTTCGGCCTGCAAGCGACGCAGGGGGGGTGGTTGAACGCCGCCACGTTGGAAGCGGGACGTATCGCGGCGCAGCAGTATCTGCGCAACGAAGGGCGTCTCTATATCCGCGTGTTTCCCCACAAGCCGATCACGTCGATCCCGCTCGAAACCCGCATGGGTAAGGGCAAGGGCGAGCCCGAGTATTGGGCTGCCGTGATCAAGCCGGGGACGGTGCTGTTCGAGATCGGCGGCGTGCCCGAAGAATCGGCGCGGATGTGCTTCGCCCGGTTGGCGCACAAGATGCCCGTGCACGTGCGGTTCCTCAAGCGGAAGACGGTCTAGCGGCGGGAACCCCCGCGGCCAAGGCCCCAGCGCGAGCTGGTTGGTACTGGTGGGAGAGATGAGCGATGTCGGCGGCAAGTGAACTACGGCAGATGAGCGACGAGCAGTTGGCGCTGACCCTCAACGAGGCGGCGCACCTGCTGTTCAAGTTGCGGATCCAGGCGCAAACCGAGCGGCTGGATGCCCCCAGCGAGCTCCGCAAGCAGCGTCGGTTGATCGCCCGCATCAAGACGGTCCAGAGCGAGCGGGCCCTGGCCAAGGCGGCCGCCCCCGCCTCGGCCTGAGGTTGGCGCACCGCAAGTCATTC
>JAEUIK010000069.1 GCA_016793185.1 Planctomycetaceae bacterium
ATTAGGACCCCGATGCGGGAGTCGCCGAGCCTGCCGCCGTACCAACACCAGTCGGCCAACTTACCCCACGCCTGCTTCTCGTTCTTCAGCCCGTCGCTATTGAGGATCTCTCCCCCTTGGGCGACGGAAAGCGGCGTGTGCAGGCGAATTCCCAGCCCCATTTCCTCCTGGTCGCCGAAGGCAAAGCTGCGGTCGGGAGACTCGAACGTCGAGACCCACCGCACCAGGTAGCCCTCGGGTCGCAGCTCGATGGTGGTTTCGTTCACCTCCGCACAGACCAGGCGATCGCCGTCGAGATAATGATTGCGGACTCCGAGCACGACTCGGCCGCGCTCCGCGCGCGGGGGCTGTGTGAACTCGACGTGCTGCGTCTTGGCCTTCAACCGCCAGAAATCGGCGCCGCCGAGATCGCCGAAGGAGAGCCACAGCCCAGGGTGGAGCAGCTCGTGATCGGTGAGATCCTCGCCCTCAATCGGCAGGTGGTGGCGCGTGACGCGCTGACCCCCGGGCGTGTGGAGGTCGCACCAGTATGGGCGAGGAATCTTCGCGTCTCGAAATACGTACGTGGCCACCGGCTTGCCAGCGCGAGTGATCACCACGCGATCGGCCGTGGTCGCCAATTCGAACGCTGCGGGGTCGTTGCCAAGGGTCGGTACCGCGGGCAGCAGGAGAGCGACTAGCAAAAATCCAAGCGCTCTCACGCGAGCACCTCGTGCACGACTTCGCCGTCGACGAGCGGCAGCGGCCGATCGAGCCCGTCGTGGACGATCGTGCGGTGGTCGATTCCAAGCAGATGGTACATCGTCGCCAGCAGGTCTTTCGGGCTCACGGGGCGCTCTTTGACGTCGCCGCCGGTCTTGTCGGAGGCGCCGAGCACGAAGCCCCGCTTGATGCCCGCTCCGGCCAGCAAGGTTGTATAGACGCGCGACCAATGATCGCGGCCGCCACCTTTGCCTGGGCTGATCTGAGGAGTTCGCCCATGCTCGCTGGTGCAGACGACGAGCGTCTCGTCGAGCAACCCGCGCTGCTCGAGATCAGTGATCAGCCCGAACCAGGCTTGATCGAGCCCGGGACAGAGAACCTGCTTCATCCGGCGAAAATGGTCGTAGTGCGTGTCCCAGGCATGGCCGGCGAGTCCGTACTCGTCCCAAAAGACGCTCACGACGCGCCCACCCGCTTCGACGAGGCGCCGTGCGGTGAGGCACGACTGGCCGAACAGGGTGTAGCCGTAGCTGGCCCGCATGGCTTCGGGCTCCTGGCGCGGATCGAGCGCCGTGCGGAGGCGGTCGGACGTGAGGAGCGAGAACGCCATCTGCTGATAACGGTCGTGTTGCTCGACGTTGCCGCTGCGATCGAGCTGCGCGCGCGCCGCATCGAGCTGCGTCAACAGCGTCCGGCGATGGTCGAGTCGATCGAGCGTGATCTCGTGCGGCAGCGAAGTGGCGGCCGGGATCTCGAAGTGGCTGTCGCGCGACAAGCCGACGTAGGGGTCGGGCCCGGTGAACTTGAGCTCACCCAGCTCCATCGGCAGCCCCCCCCGGGCCTCGCCGACGTAGTCGGTCCAGACCGGGTTGTACTGGCTCCCCAGAAACGCGCCGAACGGACCGGCCCGCGGCACTTCGCCGACGCGCCGGCTGCTGAAGCGATACGGCAATGCGAGATTCCGCGGCACCGTGGCGGCTAGCGGCGAACGCCCTGCGCCCCGCGCCCGCTGGGCGTCGATATAGTCGACGACCGAACCGAAGTACGGCCAGTGCTTCGGATCGTTGGGGCTGATCTCCATGGCGACGTCGATGGCTGGTATGCCCGTCAATGCGTAGGCGACGCCATGAATCGGATAGGGATGCGTCATCGACCGGATCACGGTCGTGCGGTCCATCACCTTGGCGAAGTTCGGGAGCAGCTCGCAAACATCGCACCCGGGAAGGGTCGAGGGAATCCCCTGAAACTCCCCCCGGATCTCGAGCGGCGCTTCCGGCTTCATGTCGGCCCATTCGAGCTGACTGGGAGAGCCGTAGAGATGGATCAGAATGATCGACTTCGCGCGGCCGAAGGACCTGGGTCGAGCTTCCCCGGAGGGCTGGGCTTCGTTGGCCCGCAGGAGATCGTGCAGTCCGAGGGCGTTGAGCGCCGACCCGCCGAGCCCTAGTCCGCCGATCCGCAACAGGTCGCGGCGCGAGAGGCCGTCGCAGAGCTGGCGTTGCGAACCGAGGATGCGCAGCATCCGGAGTCCTCCAGGGCGGGACGAAAGCAGCGGCAAGGAAGGCTGAACTCGCCCTATCCTAGCAGAAGCAGGTCCCCAAACGCCAGCAAAGTTCGCGACCGGCGGCGGGCCGGGCCAAGGCAGTGCGCCCCGCGTCCAGCGCAACAAAAAACCCGCCTTGCGCGGGTCTTGCTGTCTCGCGAGCTTTCAGCCCCTGAGCCTCGTGAGCGTGCGAGCCGATGGTTCCCCAATGGCAGGATGTGGCTTGCTATCGCCACCGCGTTTGCTCGGACCTCGCCCTCGGTCGCGAGGCTCCCTGACCGTTGTGTGCCTCAAACACCCTTCGTACCACCTCCTCTTGGCTCGTGGCCTCGGTGCTGGGCGGCCGGGTGAAGTTTCCCGGCTCACCCTTCCTGGCGGCCTCCGTTCCTCCACAATTACTACGCAGCACGGCGCTGTGAAGTTCGTAGTTTTTCCCTTGTTCGCCGGGCATTTTCGCGTTCGTGGTCAGCCAAAAAACACGCGCTCGGCCGTGCGCCGCAACAGCCAGTCGCGGTCGCCGGGCGAGAGCTGCATCCCGTCGCGCACGAGGGCGATCGACGCAGCGTAGGGCTGGTCGACGACCTGAAAGGGACAATCGCTGGCCCACATCAGACGTTCGGGACCGAAGGCATCGAGCAAACGCCGGGTCATGGGCAGGAGATCGTGATACGGAGGTTGCTTGCGCCCGAGCGCGTAAAATGCCGACACCTTGACGGCCGTCCGGGGATGGCGGGCCAGGCGGCAGAGTTGCGCGATCTCGGCGTCGCGAATCGTGCCGTCGATGCCGATCCGGGCGAAGTGATCGATCACCACCGGCGTTTCGGGATGTTGCGCGCAGGCGGCATCGATGGCCGGCAGCGCCTCGGGATTCACCAGGCAGCACATTGCCAGATTCTGTTTCGCCCCGGCTCGCCACATCGCCTGCATGCCGGGACCCTCGAGCCAGCGATCGGGCGGCGCGTTACGCGGATAGATGCGAAATCCGCGCGCACCGAGTCCGGCCATTCGCGACATCTCGCTGGCCGGATCGGCGGCACTGTCGTCGATGACAGCGACGGCCGAAAAAACGCCCGGGTGCTGCGCCAGCATGTCGAGCATGTAGCGGTTATCGAAACCGTAAAAGCTCATCTGGATCAAGACCACGCGGCCTACTCCGGCGGGCCGCGCATGGCGAAACAATTCCTCGGGCGTGAAGCTGGCGGGCTTCATCTCGTCGCGGCGGAACCCCGCTGCCAGCGGATAAGCCTCGGTGTCCGGAGTCCAGACGTGGACATGCGCATCGATGGCCAGCGACTTGAGGTCGGCGGCCGCTTCCGCAGCGTGGGCCCCGGCACTTGGAAGTGCCAGTGCCAAGCCAGCGGCGAGGCTCCCTTCGAGGAACTGGCGTCGATCGCGTGGGTTGCGGCTGGCCGCTGGGATTGACTGGGGCTGCTGCATGGCCGCTATTCTGACACGGCGCTCGCGGCAACGCCACTCGCCGCCCACCCTGCTCGCTCGCGCTGCCCCGAGACGCCAGCGAGCAACAGCAGCTCCGGGCTAGAACAGCCATTGCACGCCGGTGTACCAGACGAATCCGTGGGCATTGCGCTGCCAGTACTCGCGGGGGCGATCGTTCTCGCGGATCAGCGTCAGGAACCACTGCACTCCGGGCATGACTTCAACCGAAGCTTGCCCCAAGAGCCGCGCGATGATCGCATCCTGCAGCGGGTTGCCGACTTGCTGCGGGTAGTACTCGCCGTAGTTCACGTCGATCCGCATTCGGCCGTAGGTCCAGGCCAGATTGAAGTAATACCCAAAGCCATGGAGGGCGCCATCCTTCGTGCCGTTGTAGATGTCGCGATTGTAGATGCTGCGCCCCCAGAAAATGTTGTCGGGGTCGAACTCTTCGCGGAAGCCGTACTTGTCCCAGACGGCTTCGCTCGACAGTTCAAACCGGCCTCGTCGAATCATCCCGTCGAAACCGTAGTAGCTGCTGTTGAGCTTCTGCTCCTCGGAGCCGATTCCGTCCTGGACCTTCGCCGACGCTCCCAGCGCCCAAAAGGGAGTGTCGAAGCCCGCTCGGCAAACGAGGGCTTTCGAGGAATTGGTGTCCTTCTCAAAGCCGCCGTTGGTGACGGCCGCTTCCAGATTGAGCGGCCCCGGCGAGTAGCGGAGGAACAAGCCGGTCTCGACCCAGCGGATCACTTCGGTGCGGAGGAACGGGGCGTCGAAGTAGCTGTTCGAGTAGATCGGGAAGTAGTACCGGCCGAACGGCGTCCGGTCCTTGCCCACGGCTACGGTGAAGTCGCCCCGTGTGAAGCCGAGGTTGAGTTGCCAGATCTGGAACGGGTCGATATCGAAGTTGGCCGTGTACGAGCGACGATCGGGATCGGTCAGGATGTTCCGACCGAACGGTTGGTTGAGAAAGAAGACGCCGTCGGCGCGCATCAGCCAGTCGCCCGAGCGGCGCACGTATCGCGGATTGAGCGCGGCCTCGGCGCCGAACGTCGCTTCCTGGCCGCTCCATTGCAGGCGCTGATCGTCGAGATAGTACGCGCGGGCGAGCCCGGCGAGCGTAAAGCCTTCGGGATCGTAGTTGGGGTCGCCCCAGAGCCGCTGGCAGCCGAACTGCCCACAGCCAAGTGTCGGCGGATGCCAGATTAAATGCGCCAGACTGGGGTAGAATGCGACCGGTTGGTTGAGGAACTCCGGGCCGGCAGACTCGTCGACCACGGCGG
This sequence comes from Planctomycetaceae bacterium, assembly GCA_016793185.1. GTDB lineage: Bacteria > Planctomycetota > Planctomycetia > Pirellulales > JAEUIK01 > JAEUIK01. The sequence goes on from JAEUIK010000069.1 coordinate 4,963, forward strand.
GCAACGGGGTCGGAACAGGTTCCACCATTCCAAAGTCATCGGCCGGCTGGGTCGCGGTCAGACGAGGAACCGGTGGCAGCGCCGCCAGCCGGTCGCTCGCCGACGGCGATGCGCCACTGGGTA
>JAEUIK010000108.1 GCA_016793185.1 Planctomycetaceae bacterium
GGCGACGTCGAGGCCGGGACCTTCGCCACGGCGGCCGCGCGGGCGACGGCCGCCGCCCGCAACGCCGGCTGCAGTTGAGCCCGCTGCACCGGGGCAATCCGGAACCGCGCACCCGCCTTCGGCCGATCCGGCGACGGCAACTGCGGCACTTCCTTTTGCGGAGCGCGATAGCTCGCCAGGCGGGCCGCCACGCGCCCCTGTCGCGGCAGCGCCGCTTCCGCCGGTTGGTTGCTCTTGAGCGTGATCACCGTGCGATTGCTCGGCGCAAAGTACTTCTGCGCGACGCGCATCACATCCTCGGCGGTCACCTGCTCGTAGGTGGCATAGGTTTGGTTGAGCGATTCGGGATCGCCGGTCAGCTCGAGGAAGTAGCCCATTCCCCGCGCCACCGCGTTGGTCGAATCCATGCCCATCGCAAACTGGTAGCGGAGGTGCGACTTGATGTCGGCCAGCTTCTGCGAGTCGAGGGGTTTCGTGGCGGCTGCCTCGAACTGCTCGTAGATCTTCTTTTCAATGTCGGGGAGATCCTTCGCATCGCGGACGCGGGCCATCACGGTGAACAGCGTCGGATCGCGGTGAAAGATCGCCCCCGCCGAGATCGACTCGATCTTGGCCTCTTCCAACACCAGCTGGCGATACAGCGGGCTGACCTGCGAAAAGAGCGCTTCCGACAGGATGTCGAGCGCCGCCACGTCGCGGCTCGCTGGATCGAAAGCCGGGGCGTGATAGCCGATGTAGAGGTGGGGCAGCGTGGGACCATCCCACTCCAGCTCCTTGCGCCGCTCCGCCGTCTGCGGCGGCTCGGCGGGAATGTCGATCTGCGCCTTGCCCGGCTTCCAGGGACCGTAGTGGCGTTTGGCCAACTGCACGAGCTGCGCGTGGTTCACATCCCCCACCACCAGCACCAGGCAATTGTCGGGACGATACCAGCGATCGAAGAACTTCTTGCTGTACTCGTATTGGTTGGGCATGTCGACGATGTCTTTGAGGAAGCCGATCGTCGTATGCTTGTAGGTGTGCGTCGTGTAGGCGGTGTCCTGCATCGTCTCGTCGAGCAGCAGCATCGGCGACGAGGCGATCTTGTTGTATTCGCCGAGCACCGCCCGCGCTTCCTTCTGGAAGGCGGCTTCGTCGTAGCTCAGATTCTGAAAGCGGTCGGCCTCGAGCTCGATGATCGTGGGCAGCGCGCCGGCCGCGGCGGTGGTGTGGTAGGCGGTCCAGTCGTCGGTCGTGAAGGCGTTCGAGTCCGCCCCCAGCTGCTTCATCGCGTCGTTGTACTTCTCCTGCGAGAATCGCGGCGTGCCGCGGAACATCATGTGCTCGAAGAAGTGGGCGAAGCCCGACAGCCCTGGCTCGATCTCGTCGCGCGAACCGGTCCGGACGATCGTGTAGTAGGAGATGATGCCCGGCGAATCGAAGGGGACGCTGATCACCGTCAGCCCGTTCTCGAGCTTCGTCTGCTGGATCGGATACGGAAAGATCGCGTCTCCGGCCTGGAGGCTGGCCAGGGGTGCCAGGAGGATCGAGCATCCCAGGGCCAGGACCACCCGCCAGGAAAACCGCGTCTCGCATCGTGCCACAGAGCACCTCCGGTGAAGAATCGCTGAACTCATTCTGCCAAGGCCGCGGAGGGATCTCCCTCGGGCCACCCCGCCCCCAAGGTCGACGGGGGTTGGCTCGCGCGTCGGACCGAAGTGTAGGGGAACCCGGCGTCGGTCAAAAGAGCGGACCAACGGGGCACCGCCCACTCGGCTGTAGGTAGCGCAACCGCAGCCTTGGGTTTCATTACGTCGCGGGAACGGTCAGGTTCGACCATCCAATGCGCGGCCGGAGTTCGCGAAAATCGACACCAGCGTGATGTAAGTCATTCTGCTGTCGACGATTGAAGTCGTCCGCCGGGCAGACCAATGGCTGCATGACCGGCGCCGCGCGTGCCGTTCAGAACTAAAATGACGCCCCGCGCGACTAAGTCTTGCTCACCTTCCGCTGGCGTTGCCAGGATCGCGCCGGTCGGCCTGCCGCGCCGCAGGGATTTACCCCGTGCCTTCCCCGAAACCGAAACCGATTGCAATCTCTCGGGTTAATAAACGGCGAGGCAGCCTGCGCGCTGACTCGCCCGGGGGTGGGCCCAACAGAAAACCAGCTTCTTCTGGAGAGGAGTTTCGCATGACTGCCAGCTTTCACACGCGGCTCGCACTGGCGGGCGCCGCGATCTTCGCGGCGATGGTCGTCTTGATGCCCGCCGAGCAGGCCTGGGCGCAACGGCCGGGGGGTGGCCAGCGCGGGGGCGCCGGCGGTCGGATGGGCATGCTGAACTCCCCCGGCCTGAATCAACTCTTCCTGCTCCGGAATCCGAGCGTCCAGACCGAGCTTAGGCTGACCGACGAACAAAAGACCAAGTCGGCCGCGCTGGGCGACAAGGTCCAGCAGGAAATGCAGGGAGTCTTCGCCGAGCTGGGCGAGCTCGACCCCGAGGATCGCGAAGCCAAGCTCGTCGAGGTGCGGAAGATGGCCGCCGAACGGGGTAAGGCCGTCGCCGGCGAGCTGGGAGCGATTCTCACCGCGGAACAGACCGCCCGCCTCAAGCAGATCAACTTGCAGATGCGCGGCATGGGGGCGTTGGCCGACCCCGATGTCGCCGCCGAGCTCAAGCTCTCCAACGAACAAACCAAGCAGCTCGCCGCCATCCGCGAGGAAAACGACGCAGCCAGCCGCGAACTGTTCCGCGAAGCCCGCGATTCGGGCGGAGATCGCGAAGCCATTCGCACCAAGATGGCCGACCTGCGCAAGTCCGGCACCGACAAGGCCATGGCCGTGCTGACCGCCGAGCAAAAGGCGCAGTTCGAGAAGATGCAAGGGCCCAAGGCCGAGATCCGTTTCGAAGGCCCCGGCGGCGGACAGCGCCCCTTGGGCGGAGGACGACGCGGGCAGGGCGCCTAGCGGGCGAAGCTCGTCCACCCGCTTTGCAGAGAAAGTGTTCTGCGTTCCACTCGGCTGGTATGCGAGTGCGAGCGAGTTGAGTCTCAGGCCAGGGGTGAGGTTAGCGCGGTCGGCTGCGATGGCGGTAGTGCCAGCTCACCGATTTAAGGAGATCCTCGTGGAACGTATCGCGCCGCGGTGGGGCATGCTGTGGTTGGGCCTGGTTTGCTTGAGCCAGGCCGGAGTGCGGGGAGACGAGGCGACTTCGCCCCAGCTCCGCGATCAGCAACTGCGGAATTGGCATCAGTGGCGCGGCCCCCAGGCCAGTGGGGTCGCGCCGCTGGCCAATCCCCCCACCAAGTGGGACGAACAGACCAACATCCGCTGGAAATTCGAGATCCCCGGGCGAGGCACCTCGACCCCCATCATCTGGGAGGATCAGGTCTTCATCCTGACGGCGATCAAGACCGATCGCGTCGCCGACCCGGTCCCCGAACCGGCGGCGGATGAAGCGTCGGCCGACAAGCCGGCCGGGGAAGGGGGTGATCCGCCGGCGGTCTCCCCCACCGTAACGACGCTCGCGGCGCAGGATCCTCCCGAGCGCGAAGCCTCCCCCGAGCGCCGCGGCCGCCCAGAGCGCGGAACGGGTGATCGCGGGCAGGGTGATCGCGGGCAGGGTGATCGCGGACAGGGTGATCGCGGACAGGGTGATCGCGGACAGGGTGATCGCGGACAGGGCGAACGCGGCCCCGGTGGAAGGGGCACCGGTGGAAGGGGCACCGGCATGCGCGGCGAAAAGCCGAGCCACTATCACCAGTTCGTCGTTCTGGCACTCGATCGCAACTCCGGCAAGGTGCGCTGGCAACAGGTCGCCCGCGAAGAAGTCCCGCACGAGGGGCACCATCAGACGGGGAGCTTCGCCGCCGCCAGCCCGACGACCGACGGCAAGCACCTCTATGTTTCGTTCGGCTCACGCGGCATCTACTGCTACGACCTGGCGGGCAATCTCAAATGGGAACGCGATCTGGGCGACATGCGGACCCGCAACGGCTTTGGCGAGGGGGTTTCGCCCGTCGTGCACGGTGACGCGCTGATCGTCAATTGGGACCAGGAGGAAGACTCGAAGCTCTTCGTCCTCGATGCCCGGACCGGCGAGATTCGCTGGCAGGTCGAGCGTGATGAAGTGACGCAATGGGCCACGCCGCTCGTGATCGAACACGATGGCCGCACGCAGCTCATTACCAGCGCCACCAATCGCGTCCGCAGCTACGACCTGGCCGATGGCAAGTTGCTGTGGGAATGCGGCGGCCAGACGACGAGCGTCATTCCCTGTCCCGTGGCCAAGGATGGCGTTGTGATCTGCATGAGCGGCTTTCGCGGCAGCGCCGCCCGGGCGATCCCGCTCGACGTCTCGGGCGACGTCACCGACAGCGACCAGCTCGTCTGGAAGCACGACCGCGGCACCCCGTATGTCCCTTCGCCGCTCCTCTACGGCGACGACCTCTACTTTACCGAAAGCAACCGCGCGATCCTGAGCTGCCTGGACGTCAAGACCGGCGAGCCGGTGATTGATCGCGCGCGGATGCCGGGCGTCAGCAACTTCTACGCCTCGCCGATCGGCGCCGCCGACCGGATCTACTTCGTCTCGCGCGAAGGGGTGGGACTGGTGCTCAAGCACGCGCGGGAACTGGAAGTGCTGGCGACGAACCCGCTCGAGGACACGATCGACGCTTCGCCCGCCGCCGTCGGCAAACAGCTCTTTTTGCGCGGCGAGAAGTATCTCTACTGCATCGAGGAGTAGGGGGCGGGTCACGCCGCGCGGCGATCGCCGCCCGAGAGGCGGGCCATGCGGCAGCCCTCACGCGGCGTGGCGCGCCCTTTTCTCGCGCCCTTCTCCCGCCGGCGGACAGTGCCGCTCCAGCAGCGTCAGCATCTCGCGGATGCGCCACTCCCAGGTATAGCGCCGGGCGACGCTGTCGATG
>JAEUIK010000110.1 GCA_016793185.1 Planctomycetaceae bacterium
GCAGCTCTATCCGCTGGTTCAGGATGCTCGCGTCGCCGGTCGCGAGCTGCCGCTGCATCGCCTCGCGGTGCTGCGCGCGGAGCCGCTCGGGGACGATCAGTTGCCCCAGATCGCGCCCCAGGATCTCCTCGCGGCGGAAGCCGAAGGTCCGCTCGGCCGCCGGGTTGAATTCCACCACGCGCCCCTCGTGGTCGCAGGTGATGATGCAGTCGAGCGCGGTTTCAAGAATGGCGCGCTTGCGGGCTTCGCTGGCTGCCAAGGTCCGCTCGACCGCGCGCTCCTCATCGACGTCGCGGAAGACGAGCACCGCTCCGAGCACCTGGCCGTCGAGGCCGCGAATGGGCGCGGCGCTGTCGGCGATCGCCCGCTCGCTGCCGTCGCGATGAATCAGCGCGGTGTGATTCGCCAGGCCGACGATCGTCCCTTCCTGCAGTGCCCGCAAGGCGGGGTTCTCGACGTGCGCACGGGTTTCTTCGTTCACGATGTGGAAGACCTTCTCGAGAGGCTGCCCGGCGGCGTCGGCCAAGGGCCAACCGGTCAGCGTCGCGGCGATCTGATTCAGGAAGGTCACGCGGCCGTCGGTGTCGGTCGCGATCACGCCGTCGCCGATGCTCCGCAGCGTGACTTCGAAGCGTTCGCGCTCGCGGTGCACGTCGGCCGCCGCCCGCAGCTTGTTGCGGAGATTGCGATTCACCAGGGCGATGAATCCGGCGACGCTCGCTAACCCCAAGGCCAGGCTGATCAGGCTCGTGACAATTGCTCCGGCGAAGCTCCTGGCCGATTGCTGCGCGCGAGTGCGCATCAGCGTCTCTTCGTGCGTGCGCATCCCTTCGGTATACGTACGCAGCGCATCCATCGCGGCTTTGCCCAGGTCGAGCTCCGCGAGGTCGCGGGCCGGATCGAGCGGACGCTCGTCGCGCACTTCCTTGATCCGCCGCAAATAAGTCATCCGCTTTTCGATCTGCTGCCGCAGTTGCGGCATCGCGCCGCGGTGGGTCGGGTTGTCGGCCGTCAACGACTCGAGGCGGCTGACCGCCTCGGGAAGTTCGGCGGTCGCCCGATCGTAGGGTTCGAGATAACGAGCCTCTCCGGTCAGCAGGTAGCCCCGCTGGCCCGTCTCGGCGTCCTTGACGAGCGATAGCACGCGGTCGATCGCGTTGAAGACCTCCTGCGAATGGGTCACCAGTTGGGCGTCGTCGTAGAGTTGACGGATGCTGCGCTGCGTGACGAGCGCACTGACCGCCAGCACAACGATGACCAATCCCGCTCCCAGCAGGGCCCCAATCTCGAATCGTCGTGGTGGCTCAGAAATTGGCTTCATGAACCGGCTCGCAAAAGAGGAATTCAGGCGACTGGCTGGCGGGATGTGAGGAACTGGCAGGTTGGAAGCGCGCGGCCGCGGGAGCGCGAGGAATCCGCATGGGTCCGGGCAACCGGTCGCGCCGTGCCCCGGGACTCGAACCGCTGGCGGCGCGGCAGCCCCCCTGGCTCCGGCGGTCGGGATTATCCTCGCTTGCGGAGAGGGATTTGCCCATCCCCCGGAACGTGGACATCACACAGACGGGATCGGCTGGACCACGTCGGGCGGTGCAAACCCCATGCCTCGGTCTGCCAGGTTGATTGCGGGTGGGGGTGAAGCCGCCGCCGCGAGAAATGCCTGGATGGAAGCGGAGTGCCGGTTCCCCTGACGGTTCAGGAGCGTGCACCGCTTCTCGCCCCGATGCCAAGCGCGGCGAATGCCGCTCAGCGACGCGGCCGCACGGCGATCGCCAGCACCAATGAAGCGAGCATTCCCAACCCACTCAGTAGTGCGAATTCGAGTCCGGCGACCACGTTCGAGTTCCTTAGCAAGAGCCAACCGCGGGGGTGTTCGATTCAGGAATGACGCAGAGACCATGCCAGCCTGGCGCGGCCCCGTGGTTGAGGCGGGATGCCAGTGTTGTTACCTCTTGGCAACAAAGGGTTTGTGAAAATGGGCCTCGGCGTCATTCGTGGCTGGCGACTCCTGGGTGTGTCATCAAATTGGCGACGCCGTCCGCGTCAAAGTGAGTATCCGCCGTCGCCCGGCTGGCTGGACTGAGATCGCCGGGCAGTTGCCTCGAACGCGGCGCCTTTGCTTTACACGCTTCTGGCACGCGATCATGCTCAAAGAAGACCATTGAGCTCGATCGCGTAGGGGACTTCGTTATGCCGCGCAGGAATTGCTGGGGGTTGGTGCTCGCTGTCGGTGGACTGTTCGCGGGCTGCTCGAACGCGGAAGTCCCGGAGGGGGCTTCGGCGGTGACTCCTCCCAAAATCTCGCCCGATCAGATCGCCGAGAGCCGGCGCCAGCTCGAGCAGAGCCTGATGGATGAGTCGCCCCTGGGACGGCCGAACCTGGCTGGTGCGCTGGCTCCGCTCAGCGCGCTTTCCCTCATGCCGGAGTGGGGCCTGCCCGAGACCGCCGCGGACTCGTTGGCGCGGATTGGTCCCGCGGCCGTGCCGGCCTTGCTCACAGCGATGGAGAATCGCGATCCGGCCGTACGCGCTCGCGCGGCACAAGCCTTTGCGCGGATGGGCCCCGAGGCCAGCGCTGCGGTTCCTGCCTTGACGCGAGCCTTGCAGGATCGGGACCCGGACGTCCGGAAGAGCGCCGCGCGGGCTTTGGGACAAATCGGCCCGGCGGCCGAGTCGGCCATTCCGGCGCTGGCCGTGGCCATGTCGCAGGCCGACGACAAACAGAAAACGGGCCTGCCGACGGTGGTGGTTCCGACGCCGAATGCGCCCGGGCCCTCGCCGTCGGATGGTCGCTAGCATCAACTGCTTAACACCCCCTTCACACGCAGGATTGGGACGCTGGCGGAGGGAGAGACGCGACGTTCCCGGGGGACTCACCTACCCCAAAATTCGGCCCCCTGATATGATGCCAAGTGGGCCGACCCTCCTTCCCGCCTGATGCTGCGGGGGCGCCAGCTCGCCCTTGCTTTCCGACCGCTACTCCAACTGTCTCGATCCCTATGCAGCGCACCGACATTCGCAATATCGCCATCATCGCCCACGTCGATCACGGCAAGACCACGATGGTCGACGCCATGCTCCGTCAAAGCGGCGAGTACCGCGCCAGCCAATTGGTTGGCGAGTGCATTCTCGATTCGAACGATCTGGAACGCGAACGGGGCATCACGATCCTGGCCAAGAACATCGCGCTGACGCACCGGGGGGTGAAGATCAACCTGATCGACACGCCGGGCCACGCCGACTTCGGCGGCGAGGTCGAACGCGTGCTGCGGATGGCCAACGGCTGCCTCGTGCTGGTGGATGCCGCCGAAGGGCCGATGCCGCAGACGCGGTTCGTGCTGTCGAAGGCGTTCGAGTGCGGACTCAAACCGATCGTGGTCATCAACAAGATCGATCGTCCCGATGCCCGGTCGCACGAGACCTTGCACGAAGTGCTCGACCTGTTCCTCGATCTCGGCGCCGACGAAGAAACAGCCGACTTTCCCTACATCTTTGCCAGCTCGCGCGCGGGCTACGCCACCCACGACCCGGAGACTCCGGGCGAGTCGATCCACCCCCTCTTGGACATGGTGCTCGATAAGATCCCCGGGCCCGACGTGCAGGTGGACGAGCCGTTGCAGTTGCTCGTCAATACGCTCGACTGGTCAGAATACGTTGGCCGCATCGCCGTCGGCAGGATTCAGTCGGGGACCATTCGTCGCGGCCAGCAGGTGATGCTGATGCAGGCGGGCGGCGAGAGCCGGTCGGCCAAGGTCTCGGCGGTCGAGGTGTTCGACAAGCTGCAGCGCGTGAGCGTCGAAGAGGCCTCGGCCGGCGATGTCGTGGCCGTGACCGGAATCGAGGACGTGGAGATCGGCGATACGATCTCGGACTTCAATACGCCGCGGGCCCTGCCCCGCCTGGAAGTGGATCAGCCGACCCTCGAAATGGTCTTCGGCGTCAACAACTCGCCGCTGTGCGGGCGCGAGGGGAAGTACCTCACCAGCCGGCACGTCCGCGATCGCTTGTACAAGGAGTTGGAGCGCAACGTCGCGCTGCGCGTGCGGCCGCTCGAAGGGAGCGAAGCCTATCTGGTTTCGGGGCGGGGCCTGCTGCACCTCTCGGTGCTGATCGAAACAATGCGCCGCGAAGGCTTTGAACTGTCGATCGGCAAACCGCGCGTCATCTTGCGCGACAACGACGGCGTGACCGAAGAGCCGTACGAGAGCCTCGTCGTCGAGGTCCCCCCCGAGAATCTGGGGGCCGTCATGGAGCTGGTCGGCGGGCGCCGCGGCCAAATGCTCGAGATGAGCACGCGCGGGACCTTCGCGCACGTGTCGTTTTCGATTCCCGCCCGAGGTTTGATCGGAATGCGGACGCGCCTGCTGAACGCCACGCAAGGCAAGGCGATTATCCATCATCGCTTCGAGGCGTATCGCCCCGTGGCGGGCGATATTCCGCAGCGTCCCAACGGCGTCCTGGTCTCCATCTGCGGCGGCAAAGCGGTCGCCTTCGGCCTCGATGGCTTGCAGGAGCGGGCCGAGATGTTCGTCGGTCCGGGCGAAGAAGTCTACGAAGGGATGATCGTCGGCGAAAACAGCCGCACCGACGATATGCCCGTCAATCCGACGCGCGAGAAAAAGCTCACCAACATGCGCGCCTCGGGGAGCGATCGCAACATCATCCTCAAACCGCCGCGCGTGCTGACCCTCGAAGCGGCGCTGGAATACATCGAGGATGATGAGTTGGTCGAAGTGACGCCGACCAAAATCCGGCTGCGCAAAATCCTGTTGACCGAGAGCGATCGCAAACGCATCGCGCGGAAGGCCGCCAAGGCGGTCGCCGCAACCTGATCGCCAGCCACCGGACGCTTGGACCCATGTCGGCTCCCCGGCTTAGCCTCGACGAATTCTGCGCGGTCGTCGCGGAAGTGCTCGACGGCCTGCCCGAGGAGTTTCGCGGCTGGCTGGAGAACGTGGTGGTCGACGTCCGCGAGCGTCCTTCGCGGCGGATGCTCGAGGAGGTTGGCAGCGACGACCCCGACACCCCGCTTCTGGGCCTGTTTCAAGGCGAGCCCGTCACCGAGCAGGAGTTCGGCCAGCACCATCCCAACCGGATTCTGCTCTTCAAGCGGCCGATTGAAGACGTCTGCCGCAGCCGCGCCGAGATCGCCTACGAAATCCGCCGAACGGTGTTGCATGAGCTCGCACACCACTTTGGGTACTCGGAAGAGGACCTCGATTTCTTCGAAGATCGGCCGAGCCCGTTCGATGACGGGTAGCGCGGGCTTGCCGCGACCCTTGTTTGCGAAGCGTCTAGCCTGGTGTGCGGTCGCTCAGCGCCGCGGCCAATTGGGTGCTTACGCCCAGACGCGCGGCCCACTCTGTCAGGTAGGGTTCGTCGAGGACGGTCTGCACGAACAGAATGTCGACAATATCCGCGCGACCCTTGGGGCGATCAGCCAAGAGCTTCAACAAGATGAGGTCCTCCGGAGTGACAAACCAGCCGTCCCACCCCTCGGCGCTGTACCGGCGTCGGCGTTGGAGAAGTTCGCGCTGGTAGGGTGTTTCCGCCAAGAAAACATCAAGATCGATGATGCGGTCTGACAGATTCAGCTGCACTTTGACCACGGGCAGGCCGTGAACCTGATCGACCCAGCCGCCAAGCTGACTGTCTGGCACTGTGAAGCCCAGCTTCTCAGCCTCTTCATAGAGGCGGCCCAACGACTCTCGCGGCAGTGAAACCGTAAAGTCGACATCGAACGTCGGACGCGGCAGTGCGTGAACTCGCACCGCCAGGCCCCCCATGATCGCGTAGGGGATTCTCAGGGATTCCAGCACGCCGACGAATTGCCGGGCGGCATCCTCAAGTCCCGTCATTCCGCCTCTCCGCAGCCGCGAGACGTTCCAGCATTCGCCGATTACGCAGGTCGTTCTCGCGGCGAATAAGCTCGAAGCGGCGGTCGACGACTTCGGGCGAACCCGACAGCAAATAGGGAACCGATTCGCGCATGGCTTGTAGCGTCAGGACCAGTCGCTGGTCTGGCGTCATACGGCGGTAAGCTTCGAGGGCTTCGCGGCTCAGCATCCGGTGGCTCCAAAGGTATTGTAGCCCGCCGGGCGAAGCGTTTCCTGCCCCGGCTAACTCCCGAGATCGGCCGTCCTCATCGAGAACGGCCTTCGGGCACTTGCCGGAGGATCTCGATTTCTTCGAAGATCGGCCGAGCCCGTTCGATGACGGGTAGCGGTCGCTTCTCACCGGCGGCTCCTCTCGGCGGCACTCCTCGGTTCGGCTGTGGTTAGCCGCAATCTGTGCCGCGCGGGACATTACCGGCTTCTCATTGCCATTCCGAGCACTACCATCCCGACTGATGCTGGGACTGTCGTGCCCATCTCCGTGGCAGCATCCCCAGCCTGCGACACTAACGATCTGGAGAGGGAGTCCGCTCATGTCACGGAATCTTCGCGGTCGGGGAACAAGAGCTTTGCCACTCACGAGCAACGTCGTGTGGATGGGATTGCTGGTCGGTTCGTTGATCTTCTCGTCAGCTCAAGCGCAGGTCATTACGCGCATCGGCGATGGGGTCGAGGCGATGTTCGCCTCGCAAAGCGATGCGTTCCAGGATTCGGACCCGACGGGCATTCTCTGGGGAGTCGCCGGACTGGGGCCCTACGCGGCGGGCGCTGGCATCCCCAGCTTGCCGGCTGCGCCGACACCTTCGCTCACGCCCGCCCCGGGCAACCCCTTTGCCGGAGGCGGCTGGACGTCCGTCTTCAATGACAACGCCGGCACCGCCAGCAACACGGCTGCGCAGTCGACGATCGACGACAATATCTCTGCCACGCCCACGTTCACGTCCGACGTGAGCATTGCGATTCCGCAGTGGCGGCTCTTTCAGGCTCCGCTGGCGATCGGTTACGCCTACGAGCAATTGAACTTCGGCTCGAACTACCTGTTCACGTTCAATCCGGGGCTCTTGGCAGCGACGCCGGCCCTGCCGGTATTCATCAATGGCTCGGTGATTCCCGGCATCGGCGCCTACGCCCAGTTCGACGGTGTGGTCAACTACACCTGGACTCCCGTCACCGTCAACACATCGGGCACGATCAGCGCCAGCGGACCGCAGGTCTCGCTGGGACAACTGAGCTACTCGTTTCTCCAGGCTGGCGGCGGCGCCTTCAATACGACGCTGTTCAGCACCGGCGCGCTGCTCGCCACACCGGCCGGCGATGGGGTCTTGTCGCTGACCGGCCACCTGTGGATCGCCGGCGATCCGTTTGACCTGACGGTTTCGACGGTGCCCGAGCCGTCGAGCGTCGCGTTGCTCGGGCTCGGCGCGGCGCTACTGGTGGGCTACCGTTACCGCAAGCGCCGGCATCCAGTTGCTTGACTCTCCGGTCGATGGTTCAACCGCCGCCGAGCCATTCGTCCTTGGGCGAATGGCTCGGTGGGCTGACGATCGAAACTGCCTTTGGTGCCGAGGACCTCGCGCTCGCGGCTCACGCTGGATCGCTACGTGACCCCTCAGTCTCCCTGTCCCGTTCTTCGGCCGATAAGGTAGGATTGCGGACGGTCTGTCGCTCGGTTCAGGTGTTGTGGTCCACCGGTTATCCAGGCAACGATGCTCGTCCTCGCTCACCGCGGTTATCACCAAGACGTTCCCGAGAACACGCTCGAAGCGTTCGCCGCCGCGACGAAGCTCGGCGTCGACGGCATCGAGACCGATTTGCGCTTGAGCGCCGATCGGCAGATCGTGCTGTATCACGATCGACTGGCCCCCGATGGCCGACCGATCGAGGGCCTGAGCCGAGCCGAATTGGCGCGGCTCGCCGGGCACCCCGTGCCAACGCTGAGCGAAGCGCTCGACGCCCAGCCCGACCTCCTCTGGAACCTCGAGATCAAGACTCCGGAAGTGGTCGCTGCAGCGCTGCAGATCATCGCGGGCTACCATGGCCGGCGGCGATTGCTGATTACCTCGTTCTGGCATAACGTCGTGGCCGCAGTGCGCAGCCGGACCGACCTGCCATGTGGGCTGCTCGAAGCGAATCGGCCGGCCGAACTCTCGCCGCTGATTCTCGAGCAAGCAGTTCGGCCGCCGGCCGCACGCGCCATCGGCACTATCGTCTGGAGTTTCGAGATGATCGACGTCGAGCTGCTGGCCGAGGCCCGCGCGCGCGACATCCAGAACTGGGCCTACGGCCTACACACTCCGGCCGATCACCAGCGCGCTGTCGAACTGCAGCTGGACGCCGTGATCACCGACCGGCCCGAATTCATGCCGTCGGCGCGCTAAGTCGCGCCGAGCGAACGCGGCAGCTCCGCCGATCCTGCTATTTCGGCAGGATCCGCTCGCCGTCGGTGTCGAACACACGCACCTGCTTCCAGGTGGGGCGGTTCAACTCGATGAATTTGAGGTGATCGGGCGCCGTCTGGTAGCGATCGTGGGCGGCGCGGTTCTCGAAAATGATGTGCAGGCCCACGTCCCAATCGCGCACGTTCACTTCACGATCGAGGTCGGGCACCACGGTGCCGCAGGCGAAATAGGCGACGCCCGGATGATTGACCAGGTACTTGCGGCAGTCGGCCACCAGTTTTTCGCGGTTGGCCGGCGTGCTCTCGAGTAGCGTGAAGTAGACGTTATGGACCACAAGTTCGCCCGATTTGGCTTCCGCGGCAGCGGCCATGGCAGCATTTCCTTTCTGAGAGGTTTCGATCCAGATCACCAGGCTGGCGAGGCACGCCACGAGCAGACAGCAGGCCAGTTGTCGTCGCATGGAAGACAGCTCCCGAGGTCACCGGAATCCGTTGAGTTGGGTCTAGAAGATACCCCCCCCTGCCGCGGTTTGCCAGTCGCGGCGCGCGCCCCGACCGAGTTTCGGCGGCCACGGCGCGTCCGACGGGCGCGCGAAAAACGCCTGCCCCGAGGGTGGCCGGCCTGGAGTCGAATGGCGAAGGCCCGAAGCTGCCGAGACTCAGCCTGTTCCGGTCGCGGCGCCTACCGGAAAGTGCTGGACGATCGCCGAGGCGATCAAGATGTAGACCGGAATGCCGATCGTCACGTTGTAGCTGAACGTCAATCCCAGCGACGCCGCCAGCGGCAAGGTCGGACTGGCCTCGGGGATGGCGAGCCGCTGCACGGCCGGCACGGCGATGTACGAGGCCGCTCCACACAG
>JAEUIK010000119.1 GCA_016793185.1 Planctomycetaceae bacterium
CTGAAAGAATACCAGCGACGTGTTCCACACGGCGGGCGATCCACCCAGCCGGGGCAATAACAAGCGCGCGGCCAGCGGCTGCACGATGAACAAGAGCAGCGCGCTCAAGAACATTGTGCCGCCGAAGATCAGCACCAGGCCCGAGTCCAAGGCCGTCTCGCGCCTCTCGGCCGGCAGGTCAACACCGACTCCCGCTTCGTTCATCCGTCGCATCCACTGGTTGCCAAACCGCTGCCCGCCGATCCGGACCGCCTCCCTCGGGGGTCACGGGCGTGGTCGTACGCGGCGAAGTCGCACCAGCCTAACCTCTCGCGTGCGCGACGACCAGCCGCCGCTGGCGACCCCCACGCCTGGTCTGCTACCATCTGCGTATGACTTCCAGCACCCATTCCAGCTCGTGGCCGCAGAGCGAACTTCGCGCCGGGATGGTCGGGCTGGGCATGATCTTCGACGAGACGTATCGCCCGTTTTTCGAGCAGGCGGGCCAGCAGGGGATCTTTGCCCCCGAGTTCGGCGTCTGCCGCGTCCCTCTGGTGGCGGTTGCGAGTCGCACGGGCAGCCGCGCCGAGGCGTATCGCCGCGTCGCGCCGCAGGGCCTGCGCGACTTCGCCAGCGTGGCCGAGCCGGACAGCATCGCGAAGCTGCTGGCCAGCGACGTCGACTTCGTCTGCATCGCCACGCCCGACGATCGGCACTTTGCCGCGGCCAAGGCCGTACTCGCGGCGGGCAAGCACTTGCTGGTCGAGAAGCCCTCGGTCCTCACGCTGGCCGAACTGGATGAGCTTGCACGGCTCGCGCGCGAGCGGGGCGTCCTGGCCAAGGTCGTTTATCACAAGCTGCTCGATCCCGACCACAAAAAGCTCCGCACGCTGGTCGTCGACGGCAAGCTCCAGCACGTCAACACCGGCTACTGCACGCTGCTCGAGCCCAAGAGCATCTCGGGAGGACAATTCTCCGAGTGGATTCGCGGGCGCAATCCCGGGACCTACGTCGCCGTCCATTACATCAAGCTCATCGACTTCACCTTCGGGGGACGCTTGCTCCGCGTCACCTGCACCGGTCAGCGCGGGCTGGTCGGCGAGCCGGACGGACCGACCTGGGACTCGACGCAACTCCGCTTGGTCTACGGCTACGACGACGGACGCGAGGCCGCGTTCGATATCCACACCAGTTGGGTCACGCCCGACAATTTCCCCGGCTATGTCGACCAGGAAGTGCAGTTCCGCTTCGATAACGGCGTCTGGAATGCCCACAGCCGGCGGCGCGGGGTCGAATGCACGATCGAGGAGCTGACGCCGCGCCAGGTCAAAACGAACATCAACAACCACTATAACGGCGTGTTCGTCGAGCCCTGGGGCGAGCGCTCGCAACGGGGCTACGGCCTCGAGGTGCTCGAACGCTTCGTCCGCGAAGTGGCCGCCGTGGAGTTTGGCGGGCCAGCCAGTGGACGCGACGAGCGCCTCGCGCAGGCCCGCGGCCTGGCGTACAACGACATCGGGGCCGACCGCCAGACGGTGGCGGCCGTGCAGGCGATGGAGGCGATTCTGGCGCGCCATGCGGCCGGACAGCCCGACGGCGTCGTCCACGTGAACCATCCGGCGGGCGGACTCGTCCTCTGGCTGCCGGGGCAGGCCGAGCCCGAGGTTCTTTACCAGCCGCGCGTGTAGTCGCGGGCTGCCTTCAGCACGATTCTTGAGGTGGAACTGATGTCGCCAGCCGTGGAACGCGTGGGGCCTGCCCCGATCGAGCACGCGGGAGAAGATCGCTCGAACGAAATTCGCCGCCGCCTGGCCGCCGTCGAGCCGCACTGTTTGCGGACCTACACGCCGACGTTGGCCGTGCTGGCCAAGAGCGCCGGCTGCTACCACTGGACGCCCGAGGGACGCAAGCTGGCCGACTTCACGTCCGGCGTCCTGGTGACCAATCTCGGTCACAACCCGACGCGCTGGTGGCGACGCGTGCTCGAGTACCTGGGGCTCGATGCGCTCCCCTACACAGGCGAGTTTGTACAAGCCAGGACGCTCAATGCCTACAACGCGATCACCGAGATCGAGACCGTGGCCACCGAGCGGCTGGTCGAGCATTTGCGCAGCCAGCCGGGGGGCGAGGGGTTGGAGCAGGTGCTCTGGGCCGCCAGCGGCAGCGAAGCGGTACAGAAGGCCCTGTGGGCGGCGCTCGAGCGCCGCCCCGGCGAGGACATCATCCTGGCCACGCGCGGCGGCTTTCACGGCAAGAAGGGACTCGCCGGCGCGGTCACCGGCTGCGAGACCGATCACGATCGCGATCCGCGCGTCAAGTTCATCGGCTTCCCGAAGGAAGAGTGCGGCAGCGTCGAGCGGCGCCGCCGCCCCATCGATCTGGCCCCCTATCGTCAAGAGCTCGACGCGCTCTGGGCCGAGTACGGCAGCCGGCTGTGCTGCTTGATTACCGAGCCCTATCTCGGCGGCGGCGGCTCGTTCCATCCCCAGCACGAGTATCTGCAACTGCTCGCGGGCTGGTGCCACGAACACGACGTGCTCTTCATCCTCGACGAAGTGCAGGCCAACTTCGGCCGCACCGGTTCGGCCTATGCGTTCACCACCTACGGCGTCGCGCCCGACATCGTCGTGCTCGGCAAGGGGTTGGGGAATGGCGTGGCCGTCAGCGCCGCCGTCGGCCGCGCGGAAGTGTTTGCCAACCTGCAGTACGGCGCCGGATCGGACACCTGGAGCGCCAATCCCCTGGCGAGCGCCGCGGTGCTGGCGACGCTGGACGAATTCGAGACCACCGACGTCCTGGAGCACGCGGCCGAATTGTCGCGCGTGATCGAGGCGGGCTTAGTGCGCTTGACCGAGCTGCCCGCCGTCGAGCGCATCCGCGGCGAAGGCGTCGTGTGGGGGATCGAATGTGCGCCGGTCGGCCGGGCCTCCGCCGCCGACGTCGCGGTCCGCGCCGTCGAAGCGTGCTATTTCGGCGATGCCCAGGGGCGGGCGATCCATTTGCTCGGTCCGCTATCGGGCAAGGTGCTGCGCGTCAGCCCGCCGCTGGTGATGGAACTCGACGAGGCCAAGGTCTATCTCGATGCGCTGTACGAGATCTTCGCGGCGCTGGGAAAAAAGCTCGCGAGCGCCTGAGCTCTTCGTCCCGCGCTGGCGCTGGATTTCGCGGACGGTTGTGCGAATTCGCCCGAACGCTGTGCGGAATGGAACAGGGCAGGGGGCGGTGTTTCGCTCGGTGGAAGCGGACCCGCGGGCGTGACTATAATGAAGTGCGCCGACGCCGGCTCCGCAGCAACTTCCCGCCTTCCCTCCCACCCCGCGAACGGCCATGCTTCACTCTCTGCGACGACGAATCGTGGGCTGCGTCGGTAGTGCGGCGCTGGCGATCGTGTCGGGCACGATGGTGGTCGCCGCCGAACCGAGCGCGACTGCCGCACCCGATTTCAACCGCGACGTTCGCCCGATCCTTTCGCAACACTGCTTCAAGTGCCACGGTCCCGACGAGAAAACGCGCGAGGCCGAGCTGCGCTTCGACGTCCGCGCGGCGGCGCTGGCCGAGACCGTCTCGGGCGTGCGCCCGATCGTGCCGCAGCAGCCCGACGCCAGCGAATTGATCCACCGCATCGAGTCGAGCGATCCCGACTTGCTCATGCCTCCCGCGGCGGCGAACAAGCCGCTGAGCGACGCGCAGAAGAAAGTGCTGCGCGACTGGATCGCCGCCGGCGCGCCCTATGCCGAGCATTGGGCGTTCGTGCCTCCCGTTCGGGGGGCGCTGCCCGTCGTGCAGAACTCCGCCTGGCCGCGCAACGCGATCGACAACTTCATCCTGGCCCGGCTCGAAGCCGAGGGACTGTCGCCGGCGCCTGAGGCGGATCGGCACACGCTGGTGCGCCGGGTGTTCTTGGACCTGATCGGGCTCCCCCCGACGCCGGCCGAGGTCGACGCCTATGTCGACGACGCGTCTCCCGACGCCTACGAGAAGCTGGTCGACCGCTTGCTGGCGTCGCCCCACTACGGCGAGCGTTGGGCGCGGCGCTGGCTCGACCTGGCCCGCTATGCCGACACCAACGGCTACGAAAAGGATCGCGTCCGCTCGATCTGGCCCTATCGCGACTGGGTCATCAACGCGCTCAACGCTGACCTCCCCTTCGATCAGTTCACGATCCAGCAACTGGCGGGCGATCTCTTGCCCAACGCGGGACTCGCCGAACGGATCGCCACGGGCTTTCACCGCAACACCATGCTCAACGAAGAGGGGGGCATCGACCCGCTCGAGTTTCGCTTCTACAGCATGGTCGATCGGGTCAATACCACGGCCACCGTCTGGATGGGGTTGACCCTGGGCTGCGCCCAGTGCCACACCCACAAGTACGATCCACTGACGCAAACCGACTATTACCGGACGCTGGCGCTGTTGAACAATGCCGACGAGCCCGAAGTCGACGTGCCCAGCGAAACGATCGCCGCGCAGCAGGCCGAGGTCGATCGCCAGATCGCGGCGCTCGAGGCTGACCTGCCGAATCGGTTCCCGGCCGAAGGGGAATACCGCTGGCACGACGCGCAGGTCGTCAGCATCGCCACGGCCGGCGAGTCGACCGCGACGCTCCAGCCCGATGGCGCGGTACTGCTCAGCGGGACGAATCCGGCCGAAGACACATACACCGTCGTCATCGAGAGCGCACTTCCGCGCGTGGCCGCGATCCAGATCGAGGCGCTCACGGATGCGTCCCTGGGCCATTCCGGTCCCGGCCGCACGCCGCACGGAAACTTCGTCCTCACCGAGCTCGCGCTGACGGCTACCCCGCCGGGCGCAGGACAGGCGGACGCGGCCTTGAAGTTCGCCCGGGCCGACGCGGACTTTTCGCAAGAGGGCTTTCCACCCCAGCACGCGATCGATGGCCAGGGCAAGACCGGCTGGGCCATTCACGGTTCTGGGGAGTGGAACGTTCCACGCCGCGCGACGTTTTATCTCGAACAGCCGCAGGCGGCCGTACCTGGCACGCGGTGGACGGTCCGGCTTGAGCAGAACTACGGCGGTCAGCATACGCTAGGCCGCTTCCGCATTCGTCTGGGCGAGCCGCTCGACGACTCGCGCCCGTTGCCCGAGCGGCAGGCTGCGCATCGCGATCGCCGCTTCGGCGAATGGTTGCAGGCCGAGAGCCAGCGCACCGGCCAGTGGGAACTGCTTCAGCCTGTCGCGGCGACGAGCAAGATTCCGACGTTGGCTATCCTGCCCGACGATTCGGTGCTGGCCAGTGGCGACATGTCGAAGCGCGACGAGTACTTCGTCACCTATACGAGTCCGCTCCGCGGCGTGACCGCGATACGGCTCGAAGTGTTGCCCGACGAGCGGTTGCCGAAGAACGGTCCTGGCCGCATCGCCTACGAGGGCCCCTTTGGCGATTTCTTCTTGAGCGAGCTGACGGTCAAGCAGGGGGGCGCCGCCGTCCCGCTGGCCGGCGCGAGCCACTCGTTTGCCGGCAGCGGCAGCGCGGCCGCCGCGATCGACGGCGATCCGCAAACCGGCTGGAGCATCAACGGCGGCCAGGGACGCGCCCACCACGCGGTCTTCCGGTTCCAGGAGCCGCTGGCGTCGGTCGAGGCCTTGGAACTGACGCTGCTGTTCGAGCGCTACTATGCCGCAGGCCTGGGGCGCTTCCGCGTCTGGGCGACGACCGATGCCTCGCCCGCCGCGGCGCGTGACCTGCCGACCGAAGTCGATCCGTTGCTGCGGAAGTCGGTCGAAGCGCGCTCGGCCGAGGATCGCGCCCAGCTCTTGCAGCACTTTCTGCTGCGGGCTCCCGAGATGTCGGCCGCCGTCGCCGAGCTCAAGAAGCTTCGCGATTCACGCCCGCAGTTCCCCACGACGCTCGTGCTGGAGGAGCGCCCGGCATCGAACCCGCGCGCGACGCACATCCATCGCCGGGGCGAGTACCTGCAGACGACCGAGGTCGTGACGCCCGAGGTCCCCGCGGTCTTTCCGCCGCTGGCCGCTGCGAGCGGCCACGATCGGCTGGCCTTCGCCCGCTGGCTGGTGAGCCCGGCGAATCCCCTGGCGGCGCGCGTGACCATGAACCGCCAATGGGGGGCGATCTTCGGGCGCGGGCTCGTGCGGACCACCGAGGATTTCGGCTACCAGGGTGAGACCCCCACGCATCCCGAGCTCCTGGATTGGCTCGCGGTCGAGTTTGTCGAGCGGGGCTGGTCGCTCAAGCAGATGCACAAGCTGCTGGTCACCAGCGCCACTTATCGGCAATCGTCGCGGGCGACGCCGGAACTCTTGGCGCACGATCCGCAGAATAAGCTGCTCGCGCGCGGCCCGCGGGTGCGCCTCGATGCCGAGCTCGTACGCGATGCCGTGCTGCGGGCGAGCGGGCTCTTGTCGCCGAAGCTTGGCGGGCCGAGCGTGTTTCCGCCGCAGCCCCCCGGCGTCACCTCGGAAGGGACCTACGGTCCTCTCAGTTGGAAGGTGAGCGAGGGCGAGGACCGCTATCGCCGCGGGCTGTATACGTTCGCCAAACGCACGGCGCCGTATGCGATGTTCACGGCCTTTGACGCTCCCAGCGGCGAAGCGTGCCTGGCGCGGCGCGAGGTCTCGAACACGCCGCTGCAGGCGCTCACGCTGCTCAACGACGCCGTCTTCGTCGAAGCTGCGCAGAAGCTGGGCCAGGACCTGGCCACGGCCGCGGGCGACGAGAACGAGCGCAGCGTCAGCCTCTTCCGCCGCTGCACGTCGCGTCCTCCCCAAGACGACGAGCGGCAGTTGATCGTCGAATTCTTTAATGTGCAATTGGCGCGGCTGGCCGCCGGCGAGCTCGACGCTCGGGCCATCACCGGCCGCACCGACGCCGAACTGAACGACGCGCTCCGCGCGCAGGCCGCCTGGACGCTCACTGCCCGGGCCGTGCTCAACCTCGACGAAGTCATTACCAAGGAATAGCGGGAATGGAGAACCGTCGCATGTCGAAATCCAACGCCGCGCTGACGACGGCCGTCCACCGCCGGTATTTTCTCGAAGGCTCGGCGCTGGGGCTGGGACGGATCGCCCTGGCTTCGCTCCTGTCGGGCACACTCGCCCGGCCCGGTCGCGCCGGCGACCAGAGCTCGGCTGCGCCAGCCCTCGCGGCGACGGCCCGGCCGCCGCACTTTGCGCCGCGAGCCAAGTCGGTGATTTACCTCTTCATGGCGGGGGGCCCGAGTCACCTCGACCTGTTCGATCCGAAGCCGGCGCTGGCCAAATACGAGGGGAAATCGATTCCCCCCGAGGTGATCGGCGGGCAGCGCTACGCCTTCATCCGGGCCGACGCCGCCGCCCTGGGGCCGCGGTTCAAGTTCGTGCGGCACGGCAAGTCGGGTATCGAGCTGGCCGAAGTTCTGCCGCACCTGGGCGACGTCGCCGACGACGTCTGCTTTGTGCGCTCGATGCGCACCGATCAGTTCAACCATGCACCGGCGCAGATTTTTCTCAACACCGGCTTCTCGCAGCCAGGGCGTCCCAGCATGGGTTCCTGGGTGACCTACGGGCTCGGTGCCGAGACCGCCGATCTCCCGGCCTTCGTCGTCATGTCGACCGGCGCCGGCATCAGCGGCGGCGCGGCCAATTGGTCCAGCGGGTTTCTCCCCACCGTCTACTCGGGCGTCCGCTTTCGCAACCAAGGGGATCCGATTCTCGACGTCACCAGTCCCCCGGGCATCGATCCGCGATTGCAGCGCGAGACGCTCGACCTGGTGAGTCAGCTCAACCACAAACGGCTCGATGCGCTGGGCGACCCCGAAATCGCCACCCGCATCGCGAGCTACGAAATGGCCTATCGCCTGCAGACCTCGGCCCCCGAGCTGATGAATGTCCGCGACGAAGGGCAAGCCACGCTCGATCTCTACGGCGCCGATCCCGACAAGCCCTCGTTCGCCCGGGCCTGCCTCTTGGCCCGGCGGATGGTCGAACGCGGCGTGCGCTTCGTCAACATTTATCACGAAGGCTGGGACGCCCACAGCGATCTGGCCGGCAACCACAAGAAGAACTGCGGCGAGACCGATCGCGCCGCCGCGGCGCTGGTCAAAGACCTCAAGCAGCGCGGGCTCCTGGACGAAACGCTCGTCGTCTGGGGAGGCGAGTTCGGCCGCACGCCGATGGTCGAATCGAACGTCGCGCTCGGCCGCAGCCTGGGACGCGATCATCACCCGCAGGCCTTCACGATGTGGCTGGCCGGCGGCGGCCTCAAGCCGGGCTATGTCCACGGCCAGACCGACGAGCTCGGGTTCAACGTCGTCGCCAACCAGGTCCACGTCCACGACCTGCAGGCCACGATCCTCCATCAGCTCGGCCTCGATCATGAGCGGCTCACCTACCGCTACGCCGGCCGCGATTTCCGCCTGACCGACGTCCACGGCAAGATCGTCCACGAGATCCTGGCGTAGGTCCGGCATGCAGCCGAGCCGGGGGCCTCAAGATGATTCCCAGGCAGGTTCCCAATGCCTCGGTAGCGATCGTCGAAGAGACCAAGATCGTGAATTACCTGCTGAATGCGGCGCACCAAGATGGCGCACCAAAGGCCAGGTTCTTTCGTGCCCTGGGATTCGCGACTGCGAACTGGCAGGATCTTGCCACTGAGTTTCTGGCGCTCATCCTGCGCGAGCCGTACGTCGTGTTAGTGGAGTCGGAGTTTGGGCAGAAGTATATTGTAGATGGCGAAATACACGGGCCCCTGGGGAGTTCGGCCGCGGTAAGGTCAATCTGGATCAGTACCGGGCCGACGGGTCCTCCGCGACTGGTGACAGCGTATCCTCGACCTTGAGGTTGATCATGATTCCACGGGAACACGAATTGGTTGTGTTGTTGGTCCCTGTCGCCGAGTGCGCGCTTGAGGCGGGGGATGTCGGCACCGTGGTGCATGTTTATGAGGGCAATGCCGCATTCGAGGTGGAATTCGTGACGCTGGATGGGCATACAACAGCGGTTGTCACCCTCAAACCGGATCAGGTCCGCCCAGTGACGCCACGCGACATGATGCATTCGCGCGAACGACAGCCGGCGTAAGCCGACTAAAAATCCGAACCGGATCATTCTCAGCTCGGGGTCGATTCTCGTCGAGCCGACGCTATCACTCACCCAATCTTGCCCTCGAACGACGCGCTTGCCTGTTCCCGCCGCGAGCGATAGTCTGCGGCTGCTTTTCGAGCCGCTTCGCCGCAACGGACCCTGTGTGCCCCGTGACTGAAACCTCTTCCCCCGTCGCCGCGCTGTTTGTCCGCGAGGGAAACCTCTGGACCCCGCAGGAGGCGTCGGTCGGCCCCTGGTCGCCCGACGCGCTGCATGGCGGGCCAGTGGCGGCGCTCGCGGTTTCGTGTGCCGAGGAACTGGCGCCCGGCGACGACTTCATCACCACGCGGCTCAGCCTCGATTTTGTCCGCCCCGTACCGACGCGGCCGCTCACGGTCACCACGAGCCTGCTCAAGGGGGGGCGGCGCGTCGTGCTGGTCGATCTGCAAATCTCCGATGGAGAGAAGGTCGTGGCCTTCGCCCGCGTGCAGCGGACGCGGCGCACCAGCGTCGTGCTGCCGGAAATGCGCGATACGGGGGCCGAGTTGACGCCGCCGCCCGACCTGCCGAGCGACTTCGACGAGCTCGATACCAGCCTGGCGCCGCGCCGTCCCGCCCCATTCTTGCGACTCGCGACCGAGCTCCGCACGCCCCGCGGCGTCGGCGTCTACGAGCCGCGCTCGACCGTGGCCTGGTTGCGCGTCTACGCCGATCTCTGCCCGGGCGTCGCGCTGTCGCCGGCGGCGGCCGTCGCGGCGGCAGCCGACTATGGCAATGCGTTGGGGGCCCCGGCAATCCCGGGCAAGACCGGCGTGTTGTTCGCGAACGCCGATCTGACGGTGCACCTGGCCCGGCATCCAGCGAGCGGTTGGGTGCGGATGCAGCCCGCTACGACCTGGCTGGAACAGGGAATCGGCCACACCCGCTGCGACCTGAGCGACGAGTTGGGGATGCTCGGCACCTCGGCGGTAACGCTGCCGCTGATGATGGCGTAGCGGATCGGGGAGAAGGGCATTGATTCGTCCGCTGTGGCTGGCCTCTCCGAGGCCGGCTCTCCTGTCCCCTCGCCCCGGTACTCCGGGGAGAGGGCCAGGGTGAGGGGTCTTCGCCCCGCTGTCGACGTTCGAGCGCTCTCGTCGATTCAGGGCCAACCCGCGCCGCCCCTCATCCGGCCTTCGGCCACCTTCTCCCCGCGGTGCGGGGAGAAGGGCATTGCGTATGTCCCCTCGCCCCGGTACTCCGGGGAGAGGGGACAGGGTGAGGGGTCTTCGCCCCGCTGTCGACGTTCGAGCGCTCTCGTCGATTCAGGGCCAACCCGCGCCGCCCCTCATCCGGCCTTCGGCCACCTTCTCCCCGCGGTGCGGGGAGAAGGGCATTG
>JAEUIK010000131.1 GCA_016793185.1 Planctomycetaceae bacterium
TCGTCGGGAAACAAGACGTACGTCACCGCAATCTTCCGCTCCTGCATCGCCTTGACGATCTGGTCGGCTTCCGACTGCTTGACGCGCGGATCATTGGCGCCCTGGCCGATCAAGAGCGGCTTCCGGATCTTCTCGACGTACGACAACGGCGATCGCTCGGTGAGGAACTTCTTCCCCTCCTCCGAGTCGTAATCGCCGACGCGGTCTTTGAACATCTGTTTGGCCGGAGCCCAATACGGCGGGATCGTGCTCAAGAGCGTCAGGATGTTCGAGGGGCCGACGATATCGACGCCGCAGGCAAACACATCGGCCGAAAGGGTCATGCCCACCAGGGTGGCATAGCCGCCGTAACTCCCCCCCATGATGGCGATTTTGGCGGGATCGGCGATTTTCTCTTGGACGGCCCACGCGACCGCGTCGAGCAAGTCCTCGTGCATCTTGCCCGCCCACTCGCGATTCCCGGCGTTCGTGAAATCCTTGCCGAAGCCGGTTGAGCCCCGGAAGTTGACGCTCAGCACGGCATAGCCACGGTTGGCCAGCAACTGGTGCTCGGGGTCGAAGCCCCAGGCATCGCGGGCCCAGGGACCACCATGTACGTTGAGCACCAGTGGCACAGGCCGATCGGGACGAGCGTCGCCGTCCGTGTCGCTGCCGACGGGCAGGGTCAGATAGCTGACCAGGTTCAATCCATCGCGCGACTTGATGACGACCGGGTGCATCTTGGCCAGCGGCAACCCTTCGAGCTGCGGCCGATTGACGAACAAGAACGTCGCTTGTTTGGCGGCGCGATCGTAGAGGTAAGTCCGCGCGGCGCCGTCGTCGAGCAGGTAGACGACCACCCACTTCGTGTCGTCCAGCGTGCGGCTGGTGACCTCGATCTCGCCATCGGCCACCGTGGCCAGATACTTCAGATCGGCGGCAACCTTTTCATCGAGGACCTGCCACTCGTTGCGGGTGTAGTTGAACTTGACCGCCTGGATGTTCTTCTCGGTGGGATGCGCCATCACCCCGCCAAGATCCGCCTTGTCGTTCGAGGCAATCAAGTCTCCCTGGCCCGTCTGCGGGTTGTAGAGCAGCAGCGCCCCGGTGTTACGCCCCCGGCTGTCGATCATGTACAGCTTTTCGTTCGTTTTGTCGAAGCCAGCGGGGCTGGTGGTCAGCGTGTCGGCCATCGGAATCTGCAGGAAGTCGGTCCAGCCCCCTTTGCCGTCGGGCTTGAGCCACTGGTTGCCGCCGTCGGGGGTGAAGCGCATGGCGAACCGCACCCGGTATTCGTCGTCGGTGAGGTAGCCCGCGAACTGTGTGTTCTTCTCGACCAGCTTTCGCTCGCCGGTGGCGATATTCACGCGATAGATGTCGTGGAACTGCGGATCGCGATCGTTGATTCCGATCAGAACGTCATCGGGGTACTTGTAGCTGACGCCTTCGATCTGGGCGGCGACTTTCTTGAAGGGCGTCAAGTCGATCGTCTTGCCGTCCTGAAGATTGACCGAGTAGACGTGAAAATCCTCGTCGCCGCCGACGTCCTGCTGATAGAGCACGTGGTTGCTGGTGTAGGCCCAGAAGAAGATCCGGATGCCCCGCTTCTTGTCGGCGGTAATCGGCTTGGCGGCCTTAATATCGCCGGCCGGACCGACCCAGA
>JAEUIK010000152.1 GCA_016793185.1 Planctomycetaceae bacterium
GCCGCGTTCGAGGGCGACCCGCGGTTCGCTCAGGTCGGGGGGGAACAAGCTGGCATGATTCTTCGGCACATCCACGGCCAGCCAGCCGTTGATCTGTTCGGCGGTGAAGAGCGACCGCCATTCCCCTTGCCGCCCGAGATCGGTGAGCAGCGAGCTGGCTTCTTCGAGCAGCTCGTTGCTCCCCCGCGCAAGCCTGGTGGGGTCGGCGTCGAGCGCGGTGCGATAGAACGCGGGCTCGTGGCACCAGGCGAGCCAGCCCCCGCCCGCGAGCAGCCCGGTCGCGCCGGTGAGCAGTAGCGCGGCGAGCAACGTCCGCCGTGACAACGCGCGCATGGTCGATCGCCTCGGAAGAAGTGAGCAGACCGTCGACAAACGAGCCAGCGGCGCAGCCCGCCAGCGTCAGGCACTGCGCGCGACAAGGGGGGGATCGTAGTTCGCCCGCCGCGGGGCGTCAATGCGGGTTGCGGCCCGGCGTAAATCGATTCGTCGCAAGCGGTTCGGCCGGTGCGAGGGCCGGGCAGGGCAAGCTCCTCCGGCGCGCAGCGACCCAGCGCGGCGGCGGCTCCCGCTGAATTTTGTTGACTACACATGTAGTCTGCTGTACTCTGCTGACGACGGCTGTAGTCACTGTGGAGTTCACCCATGGCCCCCGCTCGCGAACCGCTCGGACACTTCGAGCTCGAAGTGCTGCAGTACCTCGCCGACCATCAGCCGGCCACGGTCCGGCAGGTCGCCACGCACTTCGCCAGCACTTCGGGGCAGGCGCGAACCACCATTCTGACGGTGATGGAGCGCTTGCGGGCCAAGGGCTACCTCAAGCGCCGCAAGATCGACAATCTCCAGCACTACGCGACGACGGTTACCAAGACCGACCTGCTGCAGCAGATCGTGGGGGATTTCGTCCACGACGTGCTCGGGGGAAGCGTCTCGCCCTTCGTCGCCTACCTGAGCCAGTCTCCGCTCCTGAGCGAAGAAGAAGCTCGCAAACTGCATGCCCTGCTCAAACGCATCGAATCGCGCGAACACGGAACCGAACCATGAGCGAGCTCTTCACGACGATCGAAGGGTGGTCGCATGTCTGGGGGCAGGCCCTGTGGCGCGCGACGTGGCAAGGGGGAATTGCGCTCGCGGCGGCGGCCATGGTCGTTGCCTGGGGACGTCGGCTGTCGCCCCGCGTGATCTGCTGGATCTGGCGCTTGGCCTGCCTCAAGCTGCTGGTTGCCTGCCTGTGGTTCGCACCCCTGCAACTGGCCTGGTTGCCAGCCCCCGAGCGAACGGCACCGGCGGCAGCACCTCCGTTGGCCGCAGCAGAGCCAGCGGAAGCTAGCGCCGCTCGCGAGACGCCTGCTGCCGCCGCGCCGCTTCCCGCCACGCTTGCTCGTCCTTTCCCTGGGATGAGCCTGCTGCTGGCCGTCTGGGTGTGTGGCGTCGGAGTTCGGCTGGCCGGAACGGTCCGGCAAGTCGGAGCGCTACGAGCGTTGCGTCGCACGATCGCGCCCGTCACGCATGCGTCGGTGCGCGAATACTACGCCGACGAGGCCGGCCAGTTGGGGGTGCGGCGATTGCCCGACCTGTGTGAATCGCAGGCCATCGCTAGTCCGCTGTTGTTGGGACCCGGCGTGCTGCGCCCGGCGCAGATCCTCTTGCCCGTGAACGCGGCGGCCGACTACTCCGAGGCCGAATTGCGCATGATGCTGGCGCACGAACTGGCGCATCACCGGCGGCGAGATCTGCTCTGGAACTGGTTGCCCACGGTTGCGGGCTGGCTGTTCTACTTCCATCCGCTCGTCTGGTGGATGGGGCGCCGCTGGCCCGAAGCCCAGGAAGCGGCCTGCGACGAACTGGTGTTGCAGCGACGGGCGCTGCCTCCCGCCGCCTACGGGCGACTGTTGTTGCGGATGGCGATGCAGGGATCGAGGGCCTACATGCAGACTCCCTTGGCGGCGGGCGTGCTCGGTGGATTTCGTGACCTCGAGCGACGCCTTCTCGCGCTCGCGAATGTCCACCCCAGTTCGCCGCGCGCCCTCGCGCTGGCGGTTTGCTGCCTGGCGCTGATTGCCGTGCCGGGGATCGTCCCGTGGCGACTTGTCGCCCAGGAGCCGGCGGCTCCCCCGGCAAAGAAATCGACTCAGCCCAGCGCCGAGGTCCAGAACGTGGCGGTCCAGGCCGATGCCGTGTTTTCGCTGGCCGAGCCGCTGGACGAGCCGGCCGACCCTAAACCGATCGAACCGAGCGCCGCGCATCGTGCGGCCTCCACAGCGCTCGGCAAGATCGGCGCCCATGTCAGCCCCTTCGCGCCGAGCGGTTGTGCGGTGCTGTTCGGACCAGAGTGGAAAGGGACCGCCGCCGATGTGCAGCGGCTCGCCGAGCTCGACGAGCTGCGTTTCGTCGCCGTGAGCGATTGCCGGAAACTCTCGGACGCGGATTGGAAAGCGATTCGCGGGCTGGAAGGACCGCTGGGCGTGCAGCTCGTCGAAGCCGACGACCAGGATGTGGCCGCGCTTGCCGGCTGGGAAGGATGCAACAATGTCAGCGTCATCAGCAATCGTCTCACCGCGGCCAGCGTCGCTTCGATCGCTTCGCTGCCCAACCTGGTCCAAGTGCTGATCGCCGGAAACATGGTCGAGGAGGATAAGCTTCCGCCGCTCGACGACGCCAGCCTCGCCCCGTTGGCCAAATGCCAGAAACTCGAGCGGCTGATCCTGACCAACTTTCCGCGAATCACGGGGACTGGCCTGCAGGCTCTCGCGGGGCTGCCCAAGCTGATCGCCCTGAACCTGATGCAAGTCGCACTGACCGACGCGGGACTGGCCGCGATCTGTCAATTGCCCCACCTGGAACAGCTCTCGTTGACGATGCCCGAGGTTACCGCGGCGGGCTATGCGTCACTGTCGCAAGCGACCCGGCTCACGCACCTGACCCTGTGGGACGCCAAGAACTTTTCTGGCCCATCCGCCGCGACGCTTGCGCCGCTGGATCGCTTGCAGATGCTGTCGATTGACGGCACC
>JAEUIK010000182.1 GCA_016793185.1 Planctomycetaceae bacterium
GATGACGAAGATATAGCGGTTGGCGCCGGTCTTCGGAGCCGCCGGGTCTGTCGGCTTTTCGCCCTCGGCAGCTGCGTCGGCGGCGGCTGGATCCTTGGGAGGCTCGGCCGCACCTTCTTCAGTATCAGTGGCGATATCGCCGAAGCGGAGGACGTACTCGATGCCATCCTTGGTGTGCACGATGGTCTCCCCTTCGTTCGAGAGGAGGCTGCCATCCTGCGTGAGGTAGAAGCCCTTGTTGGCGAGCGAGACGAGGGCGGTCTGATCGAGTTGGATCCCCTCCTCGCGGCGCAGCTCGGCGCTCAGGCCGGCCGGCTTGCGGCGGACGTCGACGATCTTGAGATCGTCGAGTGCGCTCTTGAGCTCGTTGAGCCGGGTGGTGTCGAGTTCCTCGCCTTCGGCCAGGCCCTCGAGCGACCACTTGGACTGCGCGTCGTCGTACTTCAGGTCGACGACCTCGCCGGGGGTGACGCTCCCCCGCAGGCGATCGACCGAGTAGTTGTTTTGCACGACTTCGATGATGTCCCACCCGCTGAGCTTGAGCAGGTCCTTCTCAATCCAGTCTTCAAACTTGGTCGAGAGCTTGCTGGTATTGATCTTGACCGGGTAGACCGCATCGCGGCCGGGAACGCGGACATAGCGTTGATCGGGCTGGTCCTTGACTTCCTTGCCGACGATCAGCTCCAGGAGCTTTTTGCCCCCATCGCCTTCGAGCGTGATCTTCTTGCCGACCCCGGTGGCGCCGACCTTGGCCGTGCTGGGATCGACGACGCCAAACAGCGGATGATCCTTGGCCGCGTTCGAGGCGACGCCCAGCATGGTGAGGTTCAACAGGCTGGTGGCCGCTTCGCCCAACTGCCGTTCGGCGTCGGCCGGGTAGTCGAACTTCGACGGCAGCGACCAGATGCCGTTCACCTGCGCCACCTTGAAGACCTTGGGATCGCCGGTCGCCTCGTCGAAGTCGATGATCTCCATGCTCCGCGCGGCGAGCGGGTCGGTGAAGTCCGGCGTCAACGGCTTGTTGACCACGTCGTCGTCGGGAGTGATGCGGGCTGTGGTGGGACGCGTCGCCCAGGCGCCGAGCGCGGCCACGGCGGCCACGGCCACAAATATCATTGTGCGGGCGTTCTGATTCATCGTGCGATCCTTGATCGGCTCTCTGCGGGATGCGATGGGTCGGTTCGTTTAGCGGAGGCGGCTCTTAGCGACGCCCTCGCGTTCACTGGCGCGGCGCTTGAGGAAGACGCCAACGCCGAGGGCCAGGGGCGCCAGGGCCGGCAGGCCCACGGCCCACCACTTCACCTGGTTCTGCACCTGGTTGATCTCGACCGCCAGCTCGGTTTCGCTGCGATAAATGGCATCGTCGCGTTCCTTCTTGAGCTGTTCGGTCTTGGTCTCGAGCTGTTTTTCCTGGTTGATGCGCACCGTCTCCATCATCTGCCGCTTCTGCAGCGGGTCGAGATCGGTGCGGTCGGCGATCTTGGTTACCTGGGTATCCAGTTCCTTCTGCGCGGCGGCGCGCCCCTCTTCGAACTTACTCATGTAGTCCTCGCGAGCCTGGGTCGCCTTCTCCCGCGCCGCGGCGGTCCAGTTCTCGAGCTTGGTCAGCGTGCGGTGCACGGGGCGCCGCTTGCGGAGCGCGACAAAGCGGTCGTCACCCGCCAGCACGTCGAGCGCGTTGAGCACGAAGGCCACGTTGTCGAGCGCCAGGTTGACTTCCGAATCGGGATCCTCGCCGCGGGCCCGCAAGGCAAAGAACGCCGAATAGAGCATGTCGATGTCCGACACGACCACGACGTTCATCTCGGGCTCGGGCAGCGGCGCTTTCGGTTTCTCGGCCGGGGGCTCGGTCTGCGCCGCGGCCGGAGCAGGCGCGTCAGCCTTGGCTGCGGTCGCGGGGGCCGGTTCGGCCTGGGGCGCGGCGGCGGGCGTCTCGGCCTGCGCCAACAGCGGCGAGCCTTCGTCGGACATCTGGAGGATGTCGTTCGGCAGCTGGCTGCCCGACAGCGGCGGATGGTCTGGCGGCAACTGTGGCGCGGGAGGCGCCTTGCCCCAGATGTGGGCGGCCATCACGTACTCGTCGCCGGTCTGCACCTGGCGGCGGGCCGGATTGAGCTGCCCCGCGCCGAAGAACGTCTGCTCCATGATCTCGTCGTAGTTCACCGTGCCGGTTCGATCTCCCGTCGTCACCAGCGGCGTGAACTTCAGGTCCGAGGTGTTCTTCTGGCGGAGCGCGCCGGGGAAGAGGAAGAGCATCTCCTGCAAGCCCGAGCTGATCTCGTTCTCGTTGCTGAACGGTTCCTTGGCTCCCGAGCCGCGTCAGGTGAAGACGAACTCCTTGGGGAACTGCGCCACCTTGGGATACGGATTGTAGCTTTGCCAGACGACCTTCTTGCCGGGGAAGTCGAGTCCCAGCAGATCCCAGAGTTGATTGACGTCTCCCTTGGGCTGCGGCGGTCCCTGGTTCATC
>JAEUIK010000190.1 GCA_016793185.1 Planctomycetaceae bacterium
GGTAATCGCCGGCAGGCGATTGTGGGGGCCCCAACGCGTCGGAGTAGAGCTCGCCGCCGATTCCGACATCGTGCCCCCGGGCCTGGCACCCTTCGATCAACGCCCGCATATTTCGCTCGTTCAGGCTGTGCTCGACAAACACGGCCTTGATCTGCCGCTGGCAGATGAAGTCCACAAGTGCGTTAATCTGGCTGACGCTGGCCTCGCTGTCAGTGCTGATCCCCTGGATCGACTCGACCTCGAAGCCGTATGCCCGGCCGAAATAGTGAAACGCGTCGTGCGCCGTGATCAGCACGCGCCGCGCGCTTGCGATCGTCTCGGCCTGCGCACGGCAGTACGCGTCGAGGTCGCGATACCGCGCGGCCAGTTCATGCGCCCGGGCGGCATACTCGGCTGCATGCGCGGGATCAACCTGGGTCAGCGCGCTGCAAACGGTCTCGATCCCCAGCGCCCATAACTTCACGTCGAACCAGACGTGCGGATCGTAGGTGCCGGGACTCACCTCGAGCAGTCGGTCGCGCGGGATCGACGCCGTGACCGCGAAGGTGGACTTCCGCCGCGCGAGCCGTTCGAAGATCTCCGTCATCCGCCCTTCGAGGTGCAGTCCGGAGTAGAAGATGACCTGCGCCTCGTTCAACGCATCGACGTCGCGCGGGGTGGCCGTATAGAGATGCGGGTCGACACCCGGCCCCATCAATTGCACCACCGCGACGCGGTCGCCGCCGATGCCTCGCGCCAGGTCGGCCACCATTCCCGTCGTGCAGGTCACGCGGAGACGGTCCCCCGCGTGCGCAAAACTCGGCTCAATGCGGGGGAGCCAGACAGCAGTGTCACAGCCCGACGTTGCTACCGCGACCAGCAGGAACCCAAGAATCCCGAGGTAGCGCGGGCGTGGCGGTCGACAGGTCTGCGTAGCGGAAAAGCGCGACAAGGGATTTCGGTGCGTAGAAAAGTTTTTTTTGATTGCCCAAAACAGTTTATCTAACGAGTTACCAAGCGTCAATTGCGATGGCGCGAGCCGGTGCGCTGGCGAGGGCCGGCCAGCGATTATTTGCAGGGGGTGGCGCCGTCGCCCAAGAGCCGGTCGAGCATGGTCTGAATCGCCTCGGCGTTTTCAGGACCCGAACCGACCTTGATCAGGCGAATCTTCCCCTGGCGGTCGATCACCACAACCTGAGGAATGCCCTGCACGCCGTATTTCTCGGCGAAGTCGCTCATCTCGGGCATCACGGCAAAGCGGTGCTTGAGCTCGTGATGCTTGGCGAACTCCTCGAGGGCCAGCCGCTCCTGCTCGGGCGTGATGCCTTCGACGGGCTCCGCGCGCTGCTGCTCGGCGTTCCAGCCGTACTTGTAGTAGTTGGTCACGCCGATGATCACGAGCCCTTTGTCGGCGTACTTTTCCTGCCACTCGCGCAGATGCGGGAAGGTGGCGATGCACGGGCCGCACCAGACGGCCCAAAAGTCCAGCAGCACGACCTTGCCGCGCAACTCTTCGTCGGTCAACGGGGAGCCATTCACCCAGTCATCAGGCTTCAGCGGGACCGCGTCCTGGCCCAGCAGGGCGGCATGCGACTGCTCCAGCTTGAGGCGTTGCGCGGCCTGGCCGATTTTCTCCTGCGACATTAGGAAGGCCTGCTCGGCGGCGGTTCCCTCGGGCTTGATCTCGCCGAGAAGCGTCTTGACCCCCTCGACCAGCCCCGTGGCCGCGTCGCCCCGCTCGGCGGTCGCCAGACGCGAGATTGCGGCGGCCGGCGATTCGAGACAAGCGCGCATCGCGTCGGCCGATTGGGGGTGCTTCTGGGCGACTGCGGCCAGGAACTTGAGATAGCTGGCCTGCGCCGTGGCAAACGCCTTGCCATCCTTAGCGAGATCGAGCTGGGTTTCGAGCAGCGGGATCACGACCAGCGCCAGCGTCGTGTCGTCAGGCTTCTCGCCGAGACGCTTTTCGGCGGCCGCGAGCTCGCTCTTCAAGAGTCCCTGCGCCTCGTCCATCTTGCCGGATTCGGCCAGGTACCGCACCTGGCGCGCGGTTAGCTCGGCGGCGACGGGAGCCAGCGGGGCCTGCGGTTCGGCGGCGGCCCAGGCCGCGATCGCGGCCAGCTCGCTCTCGAGGCGGGCCGGGATCTCGCCAGCGCGCTCCGCCCGCCGCAGGGCGTTCACCAATTGATCGACGCGGGCCAGATAGACGCCCGGCGCGAGCGTTCGGCGCTCCGCGTCGAGGTAGCTAATCAAGTGGTCGGTCCCCTTGGTTGCCGAGCCCGTCCCAAGCTGCGCGCCCGACAGGCGCAGCAACAATTGCTTGACGCTCTTCGACTCGGGGAGCGCGGCCGCGGCCGCGGCATACGCGGCTTCGGCCGCGTCGAGCTGCTTGTTGTCGACCAGCGTCACCACCAGCAGCATGCGATTGAGCTCGCTCTGAGGATCTTTCTTGACCGCCGCTTCGGCGTGCGGCACCGACTCCTCGGGCAGGCCGAGCCGCTGGTACAGAATGGCCGCGGTCGCGTGATCGTCGCCGGTCATTTTCGCCGGATCGATCTCCTCGATCGACTTCAGCAAGGCCTGCCAGTCAGCGCGGCGCTGTTTGAGCGCGGCGCTCACCGCCGCCTGATCACCGAACTGCGTGACGGTCTGACGGAACTTCTCATCCAACGCGAGCAGCCGCGCGGAGCTCTTCGGAGCCGCGGTGTTCTCGGTTTCGGCTCCCTGGGCGAGCGGCGGAACGAGTCCGGCAAGCAGAAGCACAATGGCAAGCCTGGGCGATTGCATCGGAATCAACTCCGGTGGGCGGGGCGGGATCGGGGAGGTTGGCGGGCTTTTGACCCTCGATTCTACTCCCCCTGCTCCCGGCTGTCACTTTGCCCCGCCGACGCTGGGATTGGCCCCTGGAAGGGCATCCGCGCGAGCCTCTACAATGCCCCCCTGTGCTGCGACCGCTTTCCGTCCGCCCCGCGAAAGGCTGAACCATGTCCGGCGACCCGCTCAAGGAACACCGTTACGAAAAGCTCACCTGGGAAGAGATCGCAGCCTGCATCGAGGCGGGCAAGATCCCGATCATCCCGACCGGGGCGGTCGAGCAGCACGGACCGCACCTGCCGCTGGACGTCGACATGCTCCTCTCCACCAGCGTGGCCTTGGAGGCGGGACGCCGTAATCCGACTCGGATTCTCGTGCTGCCGAGCGTCTCGTACGGCTACACCGGCCACGTGATGGACTTTCCCGGCACGATCAATATCCACTACTCGCACTTCATCGAGCACGTCCTCGACATCTGCAAAAGCCTGGCCTACCACGGCTTCAAGAAGATGCTGCTCCTCAACGGGCATGGTTCGAACATGCCCAACCTCGACCTCGTCGCCCGGCGCTGCAATCTCGAGACCGACGCCGAGTGCGGCTACGCCGGCTGGTGGTCGTTCCTGCGGGCGAATCCCAAGTTCATCGCCGAGTGGCGCGAGAGCGCATTTCCCGGCGGGATCGCCC
The DNA here is from genome assembly GCA_016793185.1 of Planctomycetaceae bacterium. Taxonomy (GTDB): domain Bacteria; phylum Planctomycetota; class Planctomycetia; order Pirellulales; family JAEUIK01; genus JAEUIK01. Next base: position 3,478 of record JAEUIK010000190.1, read on the forward strand.
ACGCCTGCGAGCTGGAAACGAGCATGTACCTGCACATCGCCCCCGAGGACGTGCGCCAGGACAAGATCCGCAACGGCACGATCAGCTTCAACGAGGATCAGTCGAAGTTCCGCTACGTCGATCTCTACGGGAGCGGACCGGTCGAGGTGACGAGCTGGACCTCGAGCTACTCCGAGTCCGGCGTGCTCGGCGAGGCCGAGTTGGCAACCGCGGAGAAGGGGAAGGCGGCATTCGAAGAAGCCGTCACCCGGCTGTGCGAGTTCATCGACGAATGGTGGGCCAAACCGGCCCCCACGCGAAAGGAAAACCACGCCGTCGAACCGACGATGCCCATGCCCTGGGGGCAGGGAAAGTCGTTGGCGAAGCGGAAATAGCCGCGGGCGAGCGTCGGCGCTTCGATCGAATGGACCTTCGTCCCGGCTAAGAACGGGGCCGAGTATGTCCGAACTCCGCTCCCTAGCGTTCGGCCGGTGCACCATCCAGCAGGCGGGCTTCCGGATCCGACGGGTGCCGATCCAGCGCCAAAAAGGCCATCAAGTCCGCCAGCTCTTGCGGTGCGAGCTGGCGCTCGAGACCCTCGGGCATCAGCGAGAGCGCGGTCGTTTCCATAGCTTCGATGTCGCCGCGCGAGATCACCTCGGTCTTCCCCCCCTGCACTTTGAGCGCGACGCGCTCAGGCCCCTCTTCCACCACCAGGCCCGTGAAGGAGCGGCCGTCGGTCGTCAGCAGCACGCGCGCCTGGTAGTCGGAGCCGATCACCAGGCTGGGATCGAAGACGTTTGACAGGAGTTGTTCCCAGGAGTTGCGGCCGTTGCGCGTGAGGTCGGGGCCGACTTCCTCTCCCTGACCGTAGATCTTGTGGCACTGGGCGCACGATTTTTGGAAGACGGCGACGCCGCGCTGCGCGTCCCCTGGCGTGGCCGCGAGTAGTTTGCGCAGGGAGCCGATCGTCTGCTCGCGCTCGGGGTTCCGCTCGGTCCGCAAAGTTCCCCAGACAGCCCGGACCCGGTCGGCGAACTTCTCGTCGGCCGATTTCAACAGGCGGCGAACCTGGTTGGCGTTCAAGGCGTCGCGCGAGATCGCACGGTCTTCGATCGCGTCGAGCAGCTCGCTACCCCATGCGCGCCGGGCGCAGAGCACCTCGATCGCGGCCGGCTGCGCGTCGGGGGGAAGGCGCGGGTAGTGGTCCAGGAGCAATGCGGCTGTGCGGGGCGAATCGGTCTCGCCCACGGCGAAGATCACCTTACGCGCGAATTCGCCGTCGCGGTTGCTGGAGGCAAGCAATCCGGCCGCCAACTCGTGCGCGTCGGGATCGTCGACGGCGATCAGAGCCTCGAGCGCCGGCAGACGCTCGCTACCCGGCTGGGCCGGGTCGGCGACGAGGCGCCGGGCCGCGTTGCGCCCCGCGTCGTCGCCCCAAAGCGTGGCCAGGCAGACGGCCGCCGTGTGATGCCGCCCGGTCGCCGGAAGCGCGGCCAGGCGCTGCAACCGGGGGGCGAGCGCCGCGCGCAAGGGTTCGGCTACGGTCGCCTCGAGCGTCCGCGACTCGACACGCTCAGCGATCCGCTCCAGGCAAGCCGCGGCTGCCGAGCTGGTATGGTCCTGTTCGAGCAACAGCTCGATCGCGGCCACCGCCTCGGCGACGCCCGCCGGTTTCGTCGCCAGCCAATACTCGACGACGCGCGGGGCCGACAGGCCGACCCCGTCGGGGATCCGCCGATGCCGGCGAAAGAGCAGCGCCAGCGCTCGCTCCCGTTCGTCGAGCGACGGCAATAGATTTCGCCAGACGATTTGCGGGATCAAGGGATCGCTGCCGGCATGGGCGAGCACGTCGACCAGCACTTCGCCCGGCTCGAGGCCCTCGACCTTGCGGGCGGCAATGGCCAACTGCAGCGACACGTCGGGCGCGGGATCGCGCAGTTGGCTCAAGTGCGCGACGATGCGCTCGTCCACCCGCCGAGCGTTCCCCGCCGCGCGCACCCCCCAGGCGCGGAGCAAGGGATCCTCGTGCCGCAGCAATTGCAGATGAAAGTCGGCCGGCAAGTCTCCAGCTCCCAGCAGTGCCCACAGGGCGTGCATCCGCGTCTTGCGCTTCGCGGTCGAATCGAGAACCAGCCGCTGCAGCGGCAGTGCGGCAGCCGGGCTGCGCCGTTCGCTCAACAAGCGCTGGGCGGCGTCGCGGAAATAGACATTGGGGCTGGCGAGCCGGGCAATCAGTTGCTCGTCGCTCTCGGCCCCCAGGTCGAAGGCCCCCGCCCGCGGAGTGTCGCCATAGCGAACGCGATAGAGGCGACCCTTGAGGCGATCGATTCCCTCTGGGTCGCGCCGCGCGTCCTGATAACAGTGATACCGGTCGTACCAGTCGAGAACGTAGAGTGAACCGTCGGGCCCGGTCTTCTGCACGATTGGCATGAACCAGGCGTCGTTCGCCGTGAGGAAATCGGGGCATCCTTCCCCGCTGTACGTCGAACCATTGCGGCGGAGCTGGTCGACATTGATCGCCGCCCCATGAATGTTG
>JAEUIK010000198.1 GCA_016793185.1 Planctomycetaceae bacterium
CGGGCGGCCTGACAGATTTCGCGGACCGTGGCCCCCTGAAAGCCCTTGTCGGCAAACACGGGCCCGGCCGCCTTCAGGATCCGATTGCGAGCGTCGTCGGAAGCCATGGATGCGTCGCAGGGGGATTTGGGGCGTTGAAACAAGCGCTTAAGGCAAGTGTATCAAACGCCCGTTTCGCTTGCACGAGCGATCTGGCAAGATTCCCGGCCGGGGGTGGCAAAACGCCCGAGCCGGGGCAATACCCGCCGAGGGACCCCCGCGACTCAGAGATCCGGGAAAAACGATGCGAAATCCGACCAGCAAGTGTGACGAGCCGGGGGAGTCGGGGTCAGAAAACCGCGACTGACGCAAGAAAGAGGATGCGGCTGGGGCTGAGAGCCCAGGGCAATGGACGGCGGCTGGCGAGAACCGCAGCCATCACGGCCGATCGGCGTTCGAAGTGCCCCCCCTGGGACTCGAACCCAGAACCCTCTGATTAAGAGTCAGATGCTCTGACCAATTGAGCTAAGGAGGCGGTTGGTCGCCGGGGGCTCGGCCCGCGTCGGCCAGCCCTCATGGTATCGCGCGCGGCGGAAGTCTCAAGGGCTTAGTTGGGTATCCCGGCCGGTCCGGCCCAGCCTGGGCATTATCCGCGTGTGCCTGGCGGCATGGTTCCGTGGCCGCCGGGACGGTTCGCCCGCCGCGCCCGTTCCTACCAGCGGCGGACGCTGCTGCCACTGACCCGGCGCACCAAGCGGCGGATTTCCAAAGCGCTCAGCGTCGCCAGCACCTGCGGTGTTGCCAGGCCGCAGCCCGCCACGACGGCGTCGATCGAGATCGTCTCGTCGCCGATCGCGGCCAGCACTTGCTGCTCGGTCTCGTTGAGCTGCAACTCGGCCGGATGATGTACCGACCGTCCGTCGGCGGCGGAGGTTCGCTCGACCAGGGGACCAAGCTCCTCGAGCACGTCGTCGGCCGATTCGACCAGTTTGGCGCCGTCGCGCAGCAAGCGATGGCAGCCCTGCGAGACGCGGCTGTCGACGCGCCCCGGCACCGCGAAGACCTCGCGCCCTTGCTCGGCCGCGAGCCGCGCGGTGATCAGCGAGCCGCTGGTGGTCGAGGCCTCGACGACGATTACACCCAGGCTCAGCCCGCTGATCAGACGATTGCGCTGCGGGAACGAGCCGGTGCGCGGTTCGGCGCGCGGTGGGGCTTCGCTGAGCACGGCTCCCTGCCGGGCGATTTCGGCGGCGAGCTCGCCATTCTCCGGCGGGTAGAGATTCAACAGGCCGCTCCCCAGCACGGCGATCGTCCGGCCGCCGGCGCCGAGCGCGCCGCGGTGGGCCGCACTGTCGATCCCGCGCGCCAGCCCGCTGACGATCGTCAAACCCGCCCGGGCGAGACTGGCGGCCAACCGCTCTGCCTGCGCCAATCCGTAGTGCGTGGCGTGCCGCGCCCCGACGATGCCGATCGCCAGACTGTCGGCCGGGGTCAGCGCTCCCTGCGCGAAGAGGATCCCGGGGGGGTCGTAGATCTCGCGCAGCAGGCGGGGATAGGCGGGGTTCTCGCGCGCAAGCACAGCGATGTCGTGACGGCGACAGAGCTCCAGTTCGGCAGCAACGTCGATTTCCGTCGCGCCCCGTTGAATGGCACGGCACAGTTTCTCGCCGACTCCCGGCACACTGCGCAGCTCGCCCGAGGGAGCAGCAAAGACCTGTTCGGCAGTGCCGAATTGTTCGAGCAACTTGTGGTAGATGCGTGGGCCAATGCCGGGCACCAGCGCCAATCGCAATTGCTGTGCGACGCTCGCAGCGAGCGAAGATTCGAGTGGCGACGACATGCTAGGGCGGCAACCAAGCGCACACCGGCCGCGCGCGAGCGAGAAGAACAATGCGCCAGTCGCCCGCCGGAACCGCCCAAGGAATGCGGCAAGCGAAACCGAGAACTCGCAGAACTATAGCGTTTCCAACGGGCCGATGCGAGCGGTCCGTGGTTCTGTGGCCGAGCTCACGGAGCGCGGCTACAGAACGCGCAGGTCGGCCTCGCAGAGGCCGACTACAGCAGACCGCAGAACGTGCTGGTCGGGCTCA
>JAEUIK010000202.1 GCA_016793185.1 Planctomycetaceae bacterium
CAGACGTACGAGAATCCTTTCCTGGGCCGCACGACGGTTCCGCCCCCCGGAACTGCGGTTCCCGGTACGCTACCCGGGGCCTACGATCCCAATGCCGCGACGGCGCCGCTCTTCAATCCGAATACCTCTGCCCCGGCTGCCGCGCCTCCAGCTACGCTGACGCCAGGCGCTCCCGCCGGGACCCCGCCGGGCACCTTACCGCAGTACGAACCGGCCGGCGGGTTCGATTTCCGGCAGTCGCAGGTTCCGGCAGCGGGCGCCACGCAATTCGGCACCCCCGCCGCGCCGCTGAATCCCGCGCCCCCCGCTTACCAACCGGGCGTCATTTCGAGTCCCTCGCAAGCCCGGTGGGGGCAGCCGGCCGCCGCAAACAATCCGAGCCCACTGGCGTCGGGCGTGGCCCAACACGACTCGTCGACCGGACCGTTATCGCAGGCCTCGGCGGTGTTGCCGATGGACCGCCGTACGGCAGCGCCGGCGAACTCGGCCTTCGTCGGTGAAGGAGAAGCCGCAACGAGCTCTGCCGGCGCCGCGCCACGTCTGACCGAGCCAGGACTGTTGCCCGACACGAGCGGGGCCGTCGACATCATGAGTCTCCCTCCGGCGGGTGGCGCCAAAGCGGCCGCGACGGCCGGCACGACCGTCGAGCGGACAAGCTACCTGCGCGGGGCGACCGCCACGAGCCCTGCGACCCCCGCAGCGCCGACCGTCGATCCGGCGAACTTTGGGCACGATGCGAACTACGCGCAGCTCAAGGGTCGGCTCGAGTACTCGAACATCAGCCGCCAATGGAAGCTCCGCTACATCCCCATCGACGGCCAGACCGACGAGCATGGGGGAAGCGTCATCCTCCCCGACTCGTCGCTGCTCGTGGGATTCGCGTCGGGGGACTACGTGACGGTGCAGGGAACGTTGGGGAACCGGCGCGCCGGCGGGTTCGCCCCCGAGTACCACGTGCAGCGCATTCGCCGGCTTACCCCCTGATCCGCTCCGGCGGGACGCCGCGTTCCGATCCCCCGCGGCCCCTGCGGCCGGTAGATCCGACAGGATGCGACCTGCTCGCGCGAGCGCTCGGTTTTTGACCCTCCTGAGGTACACTGGAGGAAGTCGGCATGCGCCTCGGGCGGGCTTCGGCGCCGTTCGAGGATACGACACTTTGCCGGCGGATCCTCCAGGAACAGACGCGGCAAGCCGGAAGCTCTCGTGGGCGCAATCCCCTCTCCATTCACGGCGAAGATCCAGCAATGGACCGGCGGTCCGGTCAGTCGCCGGATCGCCCGGTGGAGCCTTGTGTTGCCGCAGATCGCGGCCCTCGAGCCCGAGCTCGAAAAGCTCGATGCCGCACAACTCCGCAAGCGAAGCCTCGCCCTGCGCTACCGGGCGAAATCGCTCGAGCCGCTAGACCGCCTTCTGCCCGAAGCCTTCGCCCTCGCCCGCGAGGCCGGCAAACGCGCGCTCAACATGCGGCACTTCGACGTGCAATTGCTGGGCGGGATGGCGATCTGCCAGCGTTCGATCGCCGAGATGCAAACCGGCGAGGGAAAAACGCTCACCGCCACATTGCCGGCCTACTTGTATTCGCTGGTGGGCAAGGGTGTCCACGTGGCCACCGTCAACGACTATCTGGCCAAACGCGACGCCGACTGGATGCGACCCCTCTACCAGGCGCTCGGCATGACGGTCGGCGTGATCCAGTCGCAAATGTCGTCGAACGATCGCCGCAAGGCGTATGCCTGCGACGTCACCTATGGCACCGCCAAGGAATTCGGATTCGACTTTCTGCGCGACCGGCTGCTGCTCCGGCGAATCAACGAAGGGCAGCTTGATTTTCTCGGCAGCATGCTCGGCCAGGATACGGCCGTGAGCGAAAAGCCGGTCCAGCGCGGAGCCTACTTCGCCCTGGTCGACGAGGCCGACAGCATCCTCATCGACGAAGCCCGCACGCCGCTGATCATCAGCGCCCTGCCGACCGAGGCGCAGAAAATCGCCGTCGAGTGCTACCGCTGGAGCGCGGATATGGCCGACAAGTTCGTCGAGGACGAACACTACAAGAAGGACCACGAGCGGCAGTCGATCGAGCTGAACGCCGCCGGGCGGCGCCTGGTGCGGAAGCTGCCCAAGCCGCCGGCGATGGATACCGTCGGCATGTTTACGATCTACGACTACATCGAACGGGCGATCAAGGTCGACGAGTTCTATTCGCTTGATCGCCAGTACGTGGTGCGCGACGGCGAGATCGTCATTGTCGACGAGTTCACGGGCCGCCTGGGCGAGGGGCGCAAGTGGCGCGACGGCGTCCATCAGGCCGTTGAAGCCAAGGAAAAGGTCGAGGTCACCGTCGAAACGGGGCAGGCGGCGCGGGTGACGATCCAGGATTATTTCCTGCTCTATGAGCAGCTCGGCGGCATGACCGGCACCAGTTGGACCTCGCGCCGTGAGCTGAAGCGCATCTATCAGCTGCAGGTCGTGCCGATTCCCACCAACCGTCCGGCGATTCGCCAGCAGCTCCCCACGCGCGTTTTCGGCACCGCCGAACAAAAGTGGGAAGCCATCGTCGCCGAAGTCCGTGAAGTGAACGCTACGGGCCGGCCCATTCTGATCGGCACCCGCACGATCGAAAAATCCGAGCTGCTCTCGCGTCTGTTGAAGCAGGCGGCCATTCCGCACCAGGTACTCAACGCCAACCACGTGGCGCTCGAAGCGCAAATCGTGGCCGAGGCGGGACGCCTGGGCAGGGTGACGGTCTCGACCAACATGGCCGGCCGCGGAACCGACATCAAACTGGGGCCCGGCGTCGAAGAGCTCGGCGGGCTGCATGTGATCTGCACCGAGCTGCACGAGTCGGCTCGCATCGATCGCCAATTGATCGGCCGCTGCGGCCGCCAAGGCGACCCCGGCACTTATCGCCAATACTTAGCGCTGTCGGACGATATCCTGCTGGGGGGCTTCGGACCGAAGCGCTCGCGGAAGTACAAGAAGATCGGCGCCGAGGCCCGCGGTTCGCTGGACCGCTACGCCAAGCGGTTCGTCACGGCGCAGGACCGTATCGAGCGACGCTACTATCGCGATCGCCGCGTGATGATGCATTACGAGAAGGAGCGCAAGAAGATTCAGGCGCAGATGAGCCAGGATCCTTATCTCGATACGACGAACTGACGCGCGCGGCGCGGCATTCGCGCACTCGCGCCGCAAACCAGATTGCATCCCCCCGTTCCACCGGCGAGAATACCGGCCTGCACCAAGCCTGCCAGGGTCTTGCCTTCCGGAATTCGAGAGGGGGCTTCGATGGCCAACGATTTCGCCACCGACCGCGCGCCGCCGACCGTCGCACATCGGACGATCGGCATGCTGAATGTTT
>JAEUIK010000236.1 GCA_016793185.1 Planctomycetaceae bacterium
CCAGCTCCTGGGATTGCTGGTCGAGCAGCAACTGCCGCTGCCGCAGGCATTGCGTCTGACCGGCGCCGGGCTCGACGATCCCAGCCTGCGCGCGGCTGCGTTACAAGTTGCTGGCGAGGTCGAACGGGGGGCATCGCTCTCGAGCGCAATCGCCAGTCAGCGGCGCTTTGCCCCGACGTTGAGCCCTTGGCTCGCCGCGTCCGAGCGCGCGAGCGCGTTGGCGGGGGGACTGAAGACTGCGGCCGAGTTGTTTCAAGCGCGCGTGCAATCGCAAATCGAACTGCTGAAGATCGTACTGCCCCCCATCATGCTCGTCGTGGTGGGCTGGGGGGTGACCTTCGTGGCGGTGGCGCTGATCTATCCGGCCGTCAGCCTGATTCGTGACTTGACGTTTTGAACCGCTGGAAATGCGATGGTTTCCGCCGTCATCCATGTCGTGATCTTCGTGGCCGCGATCGGTTACGTCACCGTCCGCGCCGTCGATGAGCTCGTGGCCGGAGTGTTCTGGCCGCGCGTCCTGCTCGGATACTTCGCGCGGGGGCTGCTGATCGTCGTCTTACTGGGCCTCTCGGGACTCTTGAGCGTCTTGGGGTTGAATCTCCTCCTGGGGGGGATTTCGGCGGTCGTCCTGGCGATGGTGCTCAATCGCCGGGCGCGGGTGCAGCGCGACGCCTTGCTGAACCTGCTGGCCATGGCGGGCGAACGGGGGATCGCGTTGGAGCCCGTTCTGCACGCCTATGGCGCGGAATGCCGCGGGGCGTTCGGACGACGTGTCGAGAAACTGGCGACACGACTCGGACAGGGGGCGCCGCTGGCGGAGTCGCTCGCCGTCTGGCCGAGATTGGTGCCGGACCAGGCCGTGTGCGCCGCGCGGCTCGGCACCGAAGTCGGCCAGCTTGGGCGGTCGCTCCGCGTTGCGGTCGAGGTCACGCAGTCGCGGGCGGCGATCGCGCACCGCCTGATGTCGGTCGCCTGGCTGGTCTTCTGGCCCTTGGTCATGTTGGCGGTTACGTTCACGTTCACGTCGAAATTCCTGTACCCGAGGATTCAGCAGATCCTCGACGACTTCGACATGCCGGCGCCCGCCAGTGCCAGCTGGTTATTCGGTCTCGGCAACCAGCCCTGGTTCAATGTTGGCCTGGGTCTGGCGCTGCTGGGGCTGATGGTGTTGCTGTTCTATGCGGTCCTGGCCTATATCGGCTGGGTTCCGCTAGCGTTGCCCTGGGGCAGCAAGCTGTTTGCCCGCTTTGAATCGACCTATGTGCTCCGCCATCTGGCGCTCGTGTGCGAGGCTCGACAGCCGTTGCCGAGAGGTCTGGCGCTGCTGGCGAACTCGTATCCCACGTCGTGGGTCCGGCGGCGATTGCGCCGCGCCCAGGAAAGGATCGAAGCGGGTGCGAAGTGGGCCGACGCCCTGGCCGAGACGGGGCTCGTGACCGCCCACGAAGTGACGCTGTTGCGGGCCGCCGAGCGGGCGGGGAATCTCCCCTGGATCCTCCGCCTGACAGCGGCCACCGGCGAGCGGCGACTGACGTATCGGATCCTGTCGATCTGCCAGTTGCTCGTGCCGTTGTTGATCATCCTGGTTGGCCTGGCAGTCTTTGTACTTGCCGCCAGCCTGTTTGTTCCGCTGGTAGAAATCATCAAGGCGCAAGCCGAATGAGACTTTTCGGGAGATGCGACGACGCAGTTCCTCGCGCGCGGCGCCGCGCCGGCTTCTCGTTGGCCGAGTGCGCCGTGGCGATCGCCATCCTGGGTGTGATCCTGGGAGTCGTTCTGCAATTGCAGCTGATCGCTGCGGCCCAGCGCCGGGTGGCCGAGCAGCGGCAACTGGCCGGCTGGGAAGTCGCCAACGTGATCGAACGTCTCAAAGCCGAGCCCTACGAGCGCTTGCAGCAAGAACTCGCTGCCAGCATGAAGCTTTCGCCGCGCGCGAACGAGTTGTTACGCGATGCGCAACTGACGGTCGAGATCGCCGAGGTCGCGCCAAGCGCGGAGGCGACCTCGCCGGATATCCCCAGCAAACGCATTCACGCTCGACTCACCTGGCTGGACCGTCATGGAAAACGACCGGCGCCGGTCGAGTTGGTGGCCTGGGCGTTTCCCCACGCCGCCGACGAGCCGCCAGAGCCGCGGGAGGTGGCGCCATGAGCGCGACCACGTTCAAACGCCGCCAGGCGGCGGGCTATACCTTGATTGAAATGCTGGTCACGATTGCGCTCGGCTCGATCATCACGGGACTGAGCGCAACGCTGCTGGTGGGACTGTTGCGGACCGAGAAGGCGGGGCGCCAGCATGCGGTGGAATCGCGCACTTTGGAACGGCTGGGCCGACAGTGTCGAGCCGACGCCCATCGCGCCAGCGTGAGTGACCTGCCGCCGCGCGTCGGCGGACCGGCGGTCACGCGTCCGATCTGCAGCCTGAGCGACCCCGCCGCCGGCGTGCAGATCGACTATGAACAACGTTCGCGGGAGGTCGTCCGGCGCGAGCTCCGCGAGGGCCGGCTGGTGCGGCACGAAGTGTATCGCTTCCCG
>JAEUIK010000184.1 GCA_016793185.1 Planctomycetaceae bacterium
GATTGACGCTCGCCGACCTGGCCGTCGACCGACTCTACGTCGACCGCGACCTGTACGCCGCCTTGCCCGAGACGCTGCGCGAACGCCTCCGCAAGCTGGATCCGCAAGGGCCGCTGCACCTCCGCGGCAGCGTGCAGATCAACGGCGGCGCCACGCCCGCGGTGCCCGATTCCGGCCAGTGGAACCTGCGCTGCGACATGCAGCAGGGGACACTCACTTGCGGGCTGAAGCTCGAGCAGATCTATGGCGGCGTTCACTTCCAAGGGGGCTTCGACCGGCAGGGGTATCAGTCGCGGGCCGAGCTGAACATCGATTCGCTGCTCTGCCGGAACCTGCAGTTCACCAATGTGCGCGGGCCGTTGTGGCTGGACAGCGGACGGGTTGTCGCCGGCGCCTGGGCCGAGCGCGCGACCGATGGCCGGCCGCCGCGCCACCTCACCGCCAAGTGCATCGGCGGCATCGTCGTCGCCGACGCGGGCCTGTCGTTCGCGCCGCAGACGCGCTACCAGGTGGTCGCCTCGTTGACCGACGGCAACCTGAAGCAACTGGCACAGAGCTTTGCGGCCGCCCGGCAGAACCTCAACGGCCGCGTGCTCGCGCAGGTCAACCTGCAAGGCACCGCCGATGGCCTCCGCTCGCTGGCCGGCGACGGCCGCGTGCAGTTGCGCGATGCCACGCTCTACGAGCTGCCGCAGATGGTGGCGCTGCTGGGCATCCTAAGCTTCAAACCCCCCGACACCAACGCCTTTGCCTCCAGCGACGTCAACTTCCGGATTCTCGGCGAGCATATCTATCTCGACCGGATCGATTTCCGCGGCGACGCGATCAGCCTGGAAGGGCAGGGGGAGATGAACTTCGCTTCCGACGTCGATCTGCGGTTCCACGCCATGGTGGGACGCAACGAGTGGAACGTGCCGATCATCTCGGACGTCTTTCGGGCGGGGAGCTCGCAGATCATGCAGATCCGCGTCGGCGGCAAGCTCAGCAACCCCGACGTCACGCGCGACCATTTCCCGGTGGTGAACCAGGCCTTGCAAAACCTCCAGGCGGGCTTCGAGCGCCCCGCGCAGCCGCTGCCGGCAGCCCGAGGCACAAGCGTCGCGCCGGCGGGAGTCGCGCCCCCTCCCACCTATCCGGGGGCCAATGCCGGTCGTCCCGCCGCGGGGACCGCGCCTCATGGTTCGTTGCGGTAAGGCCGATGGAGAATCAAGCCCAAGCCCACCCGGGGGGCGAACCTCGGGGCAACCGCGGGAGTCAGCTCGAATGAGTGTGGGACCGACCCTGAGCGTGCTGGCCAGTGCCGCCGGCGTCCCGTTGGCGCAAACCAAGGGGACCGAGGTCGACCGCACTCGCCGCGAGGTCGACGCGCTCGAGGTTCAGCTGCGCCGCGAGGCGGACGCCCTCTCGGCGGCCGGAGTTGCGGCGGCCGACGACCAGCGGCACAGCGCGACCGAACGCGAGCAGGATCAGCGGCCGGCGTGGATCTTGTCGCAGCAGAAGCCGGCGGTTCGACCTGGCGCCTCGGCGGCCCGACCCGCCTCGGCCTACGACCCCGAAGAGCTGGCCGGCCAGGAACTCGACTTGCGCGGCTAGCGCTCCGACTCGGGCGCAGGGAATCGGGTCGCGCGGGCAGAGTCAGGCTCGCCGTGACGGCGAATGTTCCCTAAAATGACCGGTCGCGACTCAAGTCCGTACGACCTCAGGATCGAGTGACATGCGCTTTACCAAGATGCACGGGGCCGGCAACGACTACGTGTACATCAACGGTTTCGATGAGACGCTGCCCGACGATTTGCCCGAGCTGGCGCGCCAGATTTCGGATCGACATTTCGGCGTGGGGGGCGATGGGATGGTCTTGATCCTGCCGTCGACCGTGGCCGATGCCCGGATGCGGATGTTCAACGCCGATGGGTCGGAAGCCGAGATGTGCGGCAATGCCATCCGCTGCGTCGGTAAGTTTCTGTTTGATCATGCCCTGACGGCCGAGCGCGAGCTCCGTATCGAAACGGGGGCCGGGATCCTCACCGTGCAGCTTGAAGTCGCCCACGGAGTGGTCGAGCGGGTGCGCGTCGATATGGGGCTCCCGCGGCTCGTGCCCGCCGAGATCCCGACGACGTTGCCAGCCAGCCGGCTGACTGCCGCGGCCATCTCCCGGTTGCCGGCCGCACTGGCGCAGTCGGTCGCCTCCGCGGTGGTGGACGCTCCGCTCGACGTGGCGGGCGAGCGGCTCGCGGTCAGCTGCGTGTCGATGGGGAACCCGCATTGCGTGACGTTCGTCGACCGGCTCAGTGACCGGTGGGTCCGCGAGATCGGCCCGCGGATCGAAGTGGATGAGCACTTTCCGCGCAAAGTGAACGCCGAGTTCGTCGAAGTGATTTCGCCCACGGAACTGCGGATGCGCGTCTGGGAACGAGGCTCGGGCGAGACGCTCGCCTGCGGCACCGGCGCCGCCGCGGTCTGTGTCGCCGGCGTCCTCTCGGGACGCACGCGCTCGCGGGTCGTGATTCACCTGTTGGGAGGCGACCTGGAGCTCGAGTGGGGCGCGGACGGTCACGTCTACAAGACCGGGCCGGCGGTCGAAGTGTTTGCCGGCGAGTGGCAGCTCGATCCGGCGCGCGCCGCGGCGCCTATTTCGACCTGACGGGTCGTACCACAGGCAAGGAGGCCTGGCATGAAGATTCGCTTGCCGCTGTTGGATCGCCTGGCGGGGTTGGTATGCGCTTCGCTCGTCCGCTCGTGGATGAGCACCACCGATCTGCGCGTCGCCTACTACGATCCCACCGTCGATCCCGTGCATCCCGACTGGAGCGGGCAGAAGATCTACGTCTTCTGGCACGAGTACATTCTGCTCCCGCTCGCGGTGCGGGGGCATTCGAACCTGGTGATGCTGCTCAGCCAGCACCATGACGCCGAGATTCTCAGTCACGTCGCCGGATTTCTCGGCTTTGGCACCGTCCGCGGCTCGACCTCGCGCGGCGGCGCCGCCGCGCTCCGCGCGATGCTGCGGCACAGCGCGCACATGAACCTGACGATCACGCCCGACGGGCCGCGCGGGCCGCGCCGCGTGCTGGCGCCGGGGCCAATCTATCTGGCGTCGAAGCTGCAGATGCCGCTGGTGCTGCTCGGACTGGGGTGCGATCGCCCCTGGCGCGCCAAGAGCTGGGACCGCTTCGCCATTCCACGCCCCTACTCGCGGATGCGCGCCGTGGTGAGCCCCGCGCTGCACCTGCCCGCGAATCTCGATCGCCAGGGACTTGAGCACTACCGTCAGTCGACGGAGACGCTGTTGAATCGTTTGACGCTCGAGGCCGAAGCCTGGGCCGAGTCGGGCACGCGCAAGGTGGGCGAGGCGGCGGCGCTGCGGATTCCTTCGCCGCACCAGCCGCGGCGCCGCGATCCGGCGCATGCCCTCCGCGGACCGCATTCCGGGTCGCTGCGCCCCGCGCTGCCGGTGGTCGCCGGGGGCCAGTTGCCGGCTGAGCGGGCGACGACCTGACCCGAGTGCCGTTTACGCCGCGGTTGATCTATACTTGGGGCGTATGTCTCTTCCGCCGGATCACGCTGCGACCCGACATTCTGCCGCGTTGGCGGCGCTCGTCGTCGCGACGATCGCTTTTCTGCTGCCGTGGGTGAACCGGGCCTTCGAGATCGACGAGCCCCTCTTCCTCTGGAGCGCCGAGCAGATTCTCCGCGCGCCCAGCGACTTCTACGGCGGGCAGCTCAACTGGTATGGCAGCCAGCAGCCCTTTGCCCAGGTGATCAAGAATCCGCCTCTCAATGCCTTCTATCTCGCGGCGGTCGGGCGGTTCGCGGGTTTCGGCGAGCGGCCGTTGCACCTGGCAATGTTGCCCTGGTCGGTCGCGGTGATTGTGGGAACGTACGTCCTGGCCCGACGCTGGGGTGTGCCGCCGCTCGGTTCGGCCGCGCTCACGCTGGCCACGCCCGCGGTGCTGGTCTCGAGCATGAGCGTGATGTGCGACGTCCCGATGTTGGCGCTCTGGATGTGGGGGTTGATCCTCTGGCTGCGCGGGCTGGCCGAGCAGCGCCCCGCGAGCCTGGCCGCGAGCGTCGTGCTGATGGCCTTGTGCGCCTTGACCAAGTACTTGGGCGTGGCGCTCGTTCCCTTGGCGCTAGTCGCGGGCCTGCTCGAGCGCCGACGGCCGGGCGGCTGGCTCTTGTGGCTGGCGATCCCCGTGGCCGCGTCGATCGCCTTCGAGTTCTATCTCCGCGACAAGTACGGCACCGGAGCCTTTCTGGATGCGGCCGGCTACGCGACGAAAGCCGTGGGCGAAAACCGACTGTCGTTCCTCGGTCGCGGGCTGGTCACGCTGCTCTTCGCCGGCGGGGCGCTCCTGCCGCTCTCGTTCTTGGCCCCCTGGTTGTGGTCCGGCCGCGAACTGGGGAGCTGGGGCGCCGTCACGCTCGCCCTGGGAGCGGCATTCCTGGTTGCCGGCGCGGTCGCGTCGGGCGGCGCGAGCGACTACCCGCTCCGCACGCCGGCCGGCGTCCGGTGGGGGGCCCTCGCGCAGGTGACCTGGTTTGCCGTCACCGGCTTGCAGATTCTGGCGCTCTTGGCGCGCGAGCTTTGGAGCCGGCGCGATACGACGGCCGTTCTGCTGGTTCTCTGGATCGCGGGAGTCCTCGTCTTTGCCGGCTGGATCAATTGGTCGATCAACGTGCGGTCGATCCTCCCGGCCGTTCCCGCGGTGGCGATTCTGGCGATGCGCCAGATCGCGGCTCGAGCGCCGGTCGCGGCCGACAGTGCGCGACGTCGGCTGGCCATTCCCTGGATCGCGGGTCTGGTTCTGTCGCTGGCCGTGTGCTGGGCCGATTACAGTTCGGCGCAGGCCAATCGCGCGGCGGCAGCCGCCTTGATCGATCGCTATAGCCGCCACCAATCGGGATCGGAGCTCTGGTTCAGCGGTCACTGGGGCCTGCAGTACTATCTGCAGCGGGCGCAAGCCAGGCCGATCGATCTGCGGGGGAGCGACCTCCTGGACGGGGACGTGCTGGTAATTCCCGAGGATAACCCGGGGATGTTCGAAGTCCCCGCGGAGTGGAAAATCGTGCAGACGCTCGAAGAGCCGGTCTGCGGCTGGCTGACCACGACGTCGCTCACGCTCCAGGCGGCGTTCTACAGCAGCGTGCTCGGCCCAGTGCCGTATTACTGCGGACACGTGCCGCCGCGCAAGTACTTCGTCTACGATCCGTTTCGACGTGCTGAGCGCGAGCGGTAACGGAGCGTGCGCCGCGTTGTGCTGCGCGCGGTAGCGAGCTTACACCAGCCGCCCGATGCAGGCGAGGCACATGTCGTCGCTTTGCGGCTGCGCGCCGACGAACTTGCGGACGCCGTCGAGAATCTGCCGGCCGAGGACCTGCATGCCGAGCGCCTCGCCGAGGAATTGCTCGCGGAGTCGCGTCAGCCCGAACAACTCGCCCGCGGAGTTCAAGGCTTCGCTGATGCCGTCGGTGAACAGGCAGAGGCTTTCGCCGGGCGCGAGTTGGATGGAGACCGCTTCGTAGGCGTAATCGTCGATGACGCCCAAGGGGGGACCGGCCTCATCGGCCGTGGGGGTGGCGATCTCGCCGTTGGCCCGGCGCCAATAGGGTGGCATGTGTCCGGCGTTGACGAGCGTCACCTGGTGTTCGGCCGGGTCGAGCACCGCGAGCACCATCGTGACGAAGCGATCCTGCCAGCCGCTGCTGGCGAAGGTGGCGTTGATGCGGTTCATGGCCAGGTCGGGGCGCGGCTCGCTCGCCAGGCAGTAGCGCACGTCGGACGAGAGCTTGGCCATCAAGAGCGCGGCGGGAACGCCCTTGCCGGCGACATCGGCCACGACGATCGCCATCCGACCGCCGGGGAGCTCGATGTAGTCGTAGTAGTCCCCCCCCAACTGCAGCGCCGAATCGTAGAAGTCGAAGAACTCATAGCCCGAAATCTGCGGCGGGCTGCTCGGCAAAAACCCGCGCTGGACCTGGTGCGCCAGGTCGAGATCGCGCTCCAGGCGCTGCTGGACCAAAGCCCGCTCGTGGAGCTGCGAGTTTTCGACGGTGATCGCCGCCTGTTGGGCGACGCTGGCGAGCACGTCCAGGTCTTCCTGCTTGAAGCGGCTCCGTTGATCGAGCGTATCGATCTGTAACACGCCAAGCGCTTTGCCTTCGCTATCGATCAGCGGCGCGCACATCATCGAGCGAATACGGAAATCGGCGATGCTCTGGCTCATGTCGAACCGCGCGTCGCTGGCGGCGTCGGCCGAGAGGATCACTTCCTTGGTGCTCATCACCTGGTTGACGATCGTCCGGCTGATGCGGATCGTCTCTTCGGCGCCGGGGCGGCGATGCTTGACCGCTTTGGGGACCAGCGGGCCCCCCTCGGTCATCCGCAGCACGACAAACCCGCGGTCGGCCTGCGTAAAGATCTTGAACAGGCTGTCAAGAATCTTGTGCAGCACGTCGTCGAGCACCAGCGTCTTGCCCAACGATTGGGTCAGTTCGATCAGGGCCCGCAGCTTGACCTCGGGGCGCACCGAGACGCGTAGTCCCGCTTCGCTGGACGAGATGTCGAGCTTCGACATGATCGTCGAAGGGGCCGTCCCCTCGTCGTCGACCATCAACGCCTTGCCCCGATCGGCCTGGCCATCGTCCGGGGGGGCGCCGGGCGTCTGCCGGTGGAAGGTGAAGAGCAGATCGCAGATCTTCAAGCGGTCGTTCTCTTGCAGGCGGTAGCGCCCCTGGATCGCCTGACCATTGACCAGCGTCCCGTTGCGGCTGTGGAGGTCCTCGACGTAGTACTCGTCGCCGGCGACGATGATCTGCGCGTGCTGCCGGCTGATGGCGCCCACGTCCAGGACGATATCGCAGTCGGGATGCCGGCCCAGCACCATCTTCTCGCCGTCGAGCGCGAAGACCTGACCGGGATTCAAGCCTTTCAGAACTTGCAGCACGGCCATACGAGTTCCTGGCTGAGGGCGAGATGGCCCGCACGCGGGGCGCTGGGGGCCCAGTCGTGCGCCTGCGCAAACGGCGACCCGACCCGGCTCAGGCCCCGGCCGCGAGGGCTGCGGGGCCCTGGCCGACAATCGTGCCAGCGCTGGAGGCAGGATGGGCGAGCGATCGCGGACCGTTCCCTCGGCGGCACTGCGCGCATTGCATCTCTTGAAGCGGATTCTAGTTGCGTCCCCCCGGCGGCGTCAATTCGCCCGGTGTGCGTCCCTTGACGCCACGCCCCCCGAGCGCTAGGCTGGGCATGTCGACGCACCCATGGCCGCGGCGCATGCCGCACCGGCCTGCGAGATGGTCGGTAGCCGAGTCGGACTGTCGTCCCGGTGTACTCTGGAGTTGAACTACGGATGCCAGCCCGCGAGGGATCGCTGGCCTCCGGCGGAATCAGCTCGAGGCTCCGTCGGTCCGACCCTTGCCGGTCGCCAGTTTCGGATCCACCCTGCGTCGATCCACGATGCCCCGTGGTGTAATTGGTAACACGACTGACTCTGGATCAGTTATTCTACGTTCGAGTCGTAGCGGGGCAGTTTTGAGACTTTTCGGTCTCCTCTTGGCGGGACCCCGGCCGCTGTGCGGAGCGCAGTAATGGGGCTGCTCGCCGGTTTCTGGCGCTGTGGGTGACTTGCTTGCTGCGAGTCACACTTCTCCCGCCGATCCCTCCCTTTGCCGGTCGCTGCGCTGCCAGTCTGGTTGCCCGATTCGCCACTTCGGTGCTCCCGGCGGGCGTTCCGTGGGAGTCGGGCCGGTGCGGCTGATTGGCACGGGAAGTGCATCCTGTAGCCGGCATCACCAAGACCCCCACTGCAGGAGAATCGTCATGCACAACGGTCGCACTTCCCACGCGGTCCTCAGCCGCGACTTGAAAAAGATTCGCGATTCCTGGTCGCCACAAACCCGCCATGGCCGGGCCAAGATCGCGCTCCAGCGCCAGCAAAAACTGTGGCAACTGCTCGGCCCCAGCCTCGCCGGATCCGTGCGAGGTCGCTGGCGCACCGCCGGCTGACTCGGCTCGCTCGGCCGGTCGGCGCTCGAGGCTCGCCTGAACGGGCGTCGGCGATGCGCTCGGCCTTGGTTCAGCCCGGCCCCAGTTTCGGCGGGCGAGCGGGCGGAGGCTCCGTCGGGCAGGCCAGACGCGCAACCCAACCCAAGAGTTCCCCATCGAGTTGCGCCAACAGCGCCGCGAGATCGGCGCGATCCATCGTGACCGCCGACTGAGAAAGCTCGTCCGCATGAGCACGATCGACGGCCGCCACAAGTTCTAGACCCGCGGCAGCGGCTGCCGGCTGCGTCGCCGCGGAAGACAGGGCCGGACTATAGTGATCGGCCCACAACGTGTAATCGGCTCCGTCGATCACCCCGTCGCGGTTAAAGTCCCCCTCGCTGAACGCGAGCGACGTGTTCGGAGGTTGCTGATAGTTGTCGGCCCACACGGTGTAGTCGGCTCCGTCGACGATCCCGTCATTCGTCGCATCGCCGGGCGTTCTGCGATCCAAGAGCCAGAGATCGTAGCCGTAGTACGGATCGCGGTTCTGGAAATAGATCATGTCGCCGACGGCAATTCCGGGGAAGTTGTAGGGATACTGCCCGTTGCCGCTCCCCGGCATGAAGTCGGCAACCAGGTGCGTGCCAGCCGAGGTGCCGTCGCTGGTCCACAACTCCTGGCCGTGTACGGGATCGGCTGCGGAAAAGTAAAGACTTCCCTGATGCCCGACCGCATGGAAGTTCCACTCGAGGCCGCTGAGTAGTTTGACCGTGCCGGCCTCGGTACCGTCGCTGGCGTATAAATCCTGATTCAGGAATAAAAAGAAGCGCTCGCCGGCGTTGTAAAATCTCGCGCGGGGAAATCCCGTGGCGCTATTGGGCAGGACAGCTACGAAGCTCGTGCCGTCGGCGGTGCCATCGTTGCGCCACAGCTTCGCGACATTGTTGTCTTCAGTGATGTAGTACAGGACCCCGTTGATGTTGGTAATACCCGTTGGGGGACCACCGGCGGGGCCCGGGCGCGAGTCGCTGACCAGGTACGTGCCTGCGACCGTGCCATCGGTGCGCCACAGTTCGGACCCGGAACCTGCGGCGGTCGCCGCGAAGTAGGTGATGTCGCCAAGATTGGCGAGCTCGAAATTCGGCGGAGCCGAGGTCCAGCGGATCGCTTCCATAAGCATGAAGGTACCGGCACTGGTGCCGTCGGTGCGCCAGAGCTGTCCGGTCCCCTGCAGTCCCGAGCTGACTCCCACCACGAAATACAGCAGGTCGCTTCCGGCAAACAGGTGGCTGAGCGGGTACTTCGACACCGGCTCGACCACTGTGTGCAGCAAGGTCGTGCCTGCGGCGGAACCATCGCTCATCCAGAGCTCGCGGCGGTTCGTGGGCGTTTCGACGGAGAAGTAGAGCGTCTGTCCGACGGCCACGAGCTGATAGGGCGCCCCAACTGCGAACGGCTTGACCAGGTACGTCCCGGCCTGAGTCCCGTCGCTGCGCCACAGCCCGGTCGCGTCGCTCGAGTAGCCCGCGAAGTAGACCACCCCGTCCATCTCGACGAGATCAGCCAGATAAATGTTGTTTGCCAGCGCGACATCCCCGAGGCGGTAGGTACCCAGATCCGTGCCGTCGGTGCGCCAGAGCTGTCGGTTGTTTTCCACGCCATCGGTTGCGATGAAATAGACAATCCCCTTGACCTCGAGGAAATCGGAGATCGAGGCATTCACATCTGGCAGGTTGGTGCGGTTGATATCTTTAACGAACTCGGGCGTCGCAGCAGGGCTCGAGAGCGTCCACAGCTCAATACCCAACGGGTTCATCGCCGCATCGAAGTACAAGCGGTCCGCAGTCGCCGCCATGGATGTTCGCGCGCTAAGCCCGTACCCATCCGGGCCGGTGACGAGGACCGTGCCAGCCTCGGTGCCGTCGCTCCGCCACAGATAGCGGTCGTAGCCATCATGGGCGAGAAAGTACAGCTGTCCCCCAAAACTGACGAGCTCGCGCGGCAGCGCGTTGGCACTTCCGGCGCGGATGTTCTTCAGGATTGACGTCCCCCCCGCGGTGCCGTCGGTTTTCCAAATCTCGGTGCCATAGGTTGCATTCGTGGCGACGAAATAGGTCGTTGGGCCGATCTGGAGGAAGTCATAGACCTCGGTCCAATTGGCGCCGACCGGCTCAATTGAGGTCCAGCCGGTCCCGGGGTCGGAGCTCTGCCAGACGTGCAGTCGCCAGAGCGGATCCTGCGCCGTCAGCAAGAGTTGCTCGCCCACGGATTCTAGTGCCGTGGGAGTGCTCGCTCCGAGACTAGTCGGCAATGCAGTTTCGCTCGTTCCTGCTGCGGAGCCGTCGGTGCTCCAGAGCTCGGTGCCGCTGGCAAACTGCGCCAGGAAGTAGGCCCGGCCGTTCAGATGCGCCAGGTTCGAGACGGCGTAGTTCTCAGTCGAACTCAATTCCAAGATGCGCTCGGTGCCGGCTGGCGAGCCGTCGCTCTTCCAGATCTCGACATTCCCGTTGCCGGCATCGGCGCCAAAGACGAGCTTATCGCCCAAGGCGACGGGGGAGAACAATTCGGTCGAATTGGGGCCTGGCACGAGGTCCGCCAGGAACTGAAAACCGGTCGGCGTTCCGTCGGTTCGCCACAGTTCGGCTCCGTGGATGCCGTCGTCATGCAGGAAGTAAACGAAATCGCCCGCGACGTAGAGCGCGGACGTGATGGTGTCGCCAGGCGCGCCGCTCGGGTCGCTCAGGCAGAGGGTGCCCGCGGCGGTGCCGTTGGTTTTCCAGAGCTCCCAACCAGAGGTCCCATCGTTGGCCACGAAGAACAGCTCGTCGTCCAGAGCTACCAGACTCTGGATAAAGGTGGTTCCCTCGCCCGGGTTGAGGTCCTTCACCATCCGGGTCCCGGCCGCCGTGCCGTCGGTGAGCCATAGCTCTCCGCCGTGGAGTC
>JAEUIK010000384.1 GCA_016793185.1 Planctomycetaceae bacterium
GGCGGTCTTGCCTTGCGATAGCATGCGCACCGCCAGACGACGACGGACTTCCAACTCCGCCGCAGTTCCTTTCGGTCTCACAAACCATTGTACGCATCAAACCCTCGCGGGTTCGTTAGGAATACAGACGTCAATAGTACATTGTGCGCTCGTGACTGGCCCGGGAACCGTGGGCGAGGGAAAACGAGACTTGACGATCAAGGACATTGCCGACGGTTGGACGAATACTCTGGCCTTCCTCGAAGTGCGGCAAAGCATTCCCCAGGATGCCCGCTATGCCACGATCTCCATCGACGCCATCGAGCAGCACCTCGACAAGAACGGTCTCCTGTCGGCGTTCGACATTCATGATCGAGGTCGGGGGCTAATGTTCCTGGACGGCGCGATATACCGACAGCAAAAGCCGCTGTCGCGCCAACAGCTCAGGGCCTTGATGACGATCAACGGCGGCGAAGACCACACTCGCAAGGCGCTCGAAGCGACTGGCACAATCAAGTTGTACTCGGGTCGTCATTCCCCCGTGCTCAACCCACAGGAATCGATTTTTGGGCCGGATGAGGAAGGAACAGCGATGGAAGAACCGGGCAAACGCTAGTCACGTCGCCGCACCAACGATCATCGGCATGCTCCGCCGCGACTTCATCGGCAAGCTGTGACCCGCACTCGCGCGGCTCGCACCGCTCTCGAGAGGGGGGGCGCGGACAAAATTGTGTGGGCTGTTGCAAACCTTCGTTTTCGGGCGGATTTCGCCCGATTCTCCGCAGAAGTCCGTAATGTTGACACCGGCGAGGCGTCGCGACAGCAGCCCAGCGGCGTCGGGCTTTGAAGAATTCCCTTGATCTTTTTTGCATGATTTCGATACCATTCGAGCGTGCAGGGCGTGTCCTCCCTCTCAGGTGAGCTAATGGCTAGTTGATTCAGAGTCCAGTGCCAGCCGCGACGGGTGTTGTGGTCGGGCGGATTCGACAACTCGGCCATTCTTTCTTTCCTGCGACTCGTCGACCTCTCGCGAGCGCAGTCGCCACCTGGAACACGGAGATGGGCTTGATTGCCCAACAAGCCATGCTCGCTCTTTCACTTGCTTACGTTCTGTTCGGTGTCATCACCCTGGCGGCCATGCTGCGGTCCGTCGATCTCGCGGACGAGCCGGACCAGGGAATCACGATCGAGTGCATCGTGCTCGTCATCGCGCTCTGGCCGCTGTTTGCGGCCAAGCTGCCGTACAAAGCTGCGCTGGCCGCGTGTGCCGCGGCGCGGCCGCTCACCGCCAAGGTGACGCCAGCCCTGCTCGGTGCCCGGCGCTCCCTCGTCGAGCAGTTGGCGGCAACTGAAACCACCCAACCGGCCCCGCACGCGCAACTGGCGAGGCAATCGCTGACGCGCGCTTGAGCGTGCCGTGGTTCCGAGGCTCGCGTACCGGCGATAGGGTGTCCGATTGCGGCGCAGGCCCAGGAAGTTGCGACCGCGGTGAGATACGCACTCACGCGCTGGCCGGTCGGGAGGGCGACTGAGGTTCAGAGGTGGATCTCTGCGCTGACCTTTGGACCATGGCAATCCGGAACTGCTGCAACATCGTCAGCACGCCGACGACGATCAATGCGGCCGGCGCCGTAGCAATCCACGAGCCGTAGCGATCGCTGAACCAGTGCGTGAGTTCGTACGGGAAGGAGGCGAAGCCGACGCCGCAGAGCAGCAGGCCTAGCGCGCCCAGGATCGGACTGCCGCGCCGCGCTGCCTGCCCGTAGGCCACGACGCCGACGGCATAAGCGCCGAGATAAGTGAGAACCACGGCGAGGCTATAGGGAAACGCGTACTCGCGTCCCCATCCTCGCTGCCAGACGTAGCGGTAACTCTCCCAGCGAAGATGGCCATCGAGCCAGGCAGTGGCACTGGTGAATGCGGAGGCCGCCAGCACCAGCAGCACGAGGTGCAAAGCCAGCACCGACAGTCGTGCGATCATCGAATCCTCCTCGCTGCAAACCTGCCTTCCCGACCGATTCACCTCGTATTCGTCGCCGCAGCCGAATTCTTGCTGGACTTTATCCGGTGGCGTGGGCGGACCCAGAGTATGGCGTATCGGAGGTGGGATTGCAGGTGAGACCGGCCATCCGGCACACGGGGCTGTGACGGCGATTGAATGGCCACCTCGACTGCGGCCAAACGCTGTGCGTTGCTTGGCTTCGGCTGCAGGCAATCGCATCCCCCCGGCGGCTTCGCTTGCCGCCCGCCACGCCGAGAGCGACAATTAAGACTGCCCGGGCGGCCGATCGGCACCCGCGGATTCGCTTACAGTCCAATTGAAGCTGCGCATGGCCCAAGCCCGCCGCCGATCCGTCGCCAGCCTGCCCGTCGCAGGACCCCCCAGCCAGCGAGCCCCGAAGTGCCGCGCGGCGACCGCAGCCGCGCTGCTGGCCTGGCTGGCGCTAGGGATTGCTGGCGGGAGCCTGGCCGCGGATCCGCCGGGCCAAAGCCCCGCGGCCGCCGAGGAGCCGCGCGTCCAGCCGGTTCCAGGAATCGTTCGCATCGTGAGCCGCGGCGAGGACGGAACCGCGTTCGGCTCGGGCACAGTCGTCGCCCACCAGGATGCGGCCACCGTCGTGCTCACCTGCGCCCACCTCTTCGCCGGCGATGAGCCCGAGGTCGTGGTGATCGTTCCGGACAGCGCGCACCGGAATGCCTTGCTGGTGGGGGTCGACCGGGAGAATGACCTGGGGCTGCTCGTTGTGCCGCGCCTAGAAGTGCCGCCGATCGCGACCGCAAAACGCCTTCCACGGCTGGGAACAACGCTCGGCTCATGCGGTTTCGGCCAGGAGGGGATGGTCCGCATCAATCGGGGCGAACACCTGGGCTATGCTACGCTCCAGGGGGGCACTCGTCAGGGAATCCTCGAGATCGCCGGGCTGGCGCGGCAGGGAGACTCCGGGGGCCCCATTCTTAACGACCGCAATGAGCTGGTGGCCGTCATCATGGGGAGCGACGGCAGCACGGTCGACGGCAGCCATTGCCGGCCAATCCGCCGCCTGCTCAATACCCACCCGATCACCGCCGAGCATCTCGACAGGCTGGCCAAGCTCGACGAACGCGCGATCAGCCGCCGCCTGCGCACGGTCAAGGCGACCTTCGCCGGAGCTGTCGAGGAACTGGTCGAAACGGTGCGGATCGTGCGCCTGACGGGGCGCGTGCTCTGCGACGGAATGCCCGTCGCGGGAGCCGAAGTGCGACTGACCGGCGCGGTGGAACGAACCTACACGCTCGATGCGCAGGGTAAGTTCGTCGTCGAGGATGTCCCCCCCGGTCGCTATCGCATTGGGATCGAAACCCAGGTTGGCGACGAAGTCCGCGGCACGAGGCGAATCATTCACCTGGAGCCGACGCGCCAAGGGCAGCAGGTGGAGCTCGAACTTGAATAGGCGGGCTGAAGGGGCGCGTGTTGCCGGCACGACCGTTACGGCTGCGATCAAGGCATAAAAAAAGCCACCTAGGCGGGGCAGGGACCTAGGTGGCGATGCAATTCGAGGTTCCCCCCGAATCCACGAGGTATTTTGTTCGAGGGGGACCGCCAGGGGACAGAAAAAGCGCCGAAATCTTTTCAGATCGACAGATCGGCATCCGTCGATCTTTTGGGGAGTCGAAAGGACCAGTTCGATGCGCCAAAAATGCCGATAACGGGCGACTTTGCCGATGGCGTCGACTGGCGGAGCTCCACGAGAACGACAAAACACGTAGACGCGAAATCGCGCCGTGCCGGTTCGTTGGGGATACGGCCGATGCGCTACTCGGGAGCGCGCCCGCGTGTCGCCTGCAGGCCCGAGACGCGCCACGGTTACGAAATCCGCCACCCGCTTGACCCGAGCCGCCTTGCAGTCACAGATCCGACCGCGCATTCCGTACCATTCGCGCCACGAGACGCAACCATGAAGATGCAGTCCGCGAGCCATATGGCTCCCTGGTCGATGATTCTGTTCACGCTGGTCTACGTCGCGGCCGCCGTCGTCGGAGCGATCTCGACTCAGAACAAAGAGTTCTTGATTTACATCGCCGTGATGGTGGTGCTGATCAGCCTGGCGCTGTGGCTTGACTGGTACGTCGACCTGAGCAACGCCCTCTTGTGGTGCCTGAGCATCTGGGGCCTGATGCATATGGCTGGCGGCCTGGTGCCAGTGCCCGAGAGTTGGCCGATCGATGGCGACAAGCGCGTCCTCTATAGCTGGTGGCTCATTCCGGGTCGCTTCAAGTATGACCAGTTCGTGCATGCGTACGGCTTCGGTTGCGCGACGTGGGGAACGTGGCAATGCCTGCGGACTGGCATCGCCGCCCGAGTGGGCGTGCCGCGCGACCAGATCAAGCCGGGCTTCGGGTTCATAACGCTCTGCGCGGTCGCCGGCATGGGCTTTGGCGCGCTGAACGAAGTGATCGAGTTCGCCGCAACGCTGCTCGTGCCCGACACCAACGTGGGAGGCTACGTCAACACGGGCTGGGATCTCGTGTCGAACATGCTCGGCTCGGTGACGGCCGCCGGCATCATCTGGTGGCGGCAGCGGTGAGTTGCCCACTTTGCGGCAACGACAGCTGCGGCTATGCCAGCAGCTTCTGCACGACCTCGCCGTGGACGTCGGTAAGGCGGAAGTCGCGGCCTTGGAACTTGTAGGTCAGGCGGGTGTGGTCGAAGCCCAGCAGGTGCAGGATCGTGGCGTGCAAATCGTGGACGTGCACTTTGTCCTCGATGGCGTTGAAGCCGAGTTCGTCGGTGGCCCCGAGCGTGATGCCGGGCTTGATGCCGCCGCCGGCCAGCCACATGGTGAAGCCGTTCGGGTGATGATCGCGGCCGTCGTTGCCCCCTTGCACCATCGGCGTCCGGCCGAACTCGCCCCCCCAGATCACCAGGGTGTCGTCGAGCATCCCGCGCTGCTTGAGATCCTTGAGCAGCGCGGCGCAGGGTCGATCGGTCAGCCCGCACTGCTCCTTGAGGCCCGACGTGAGCCCGCCATGGTGGTCCCAGGCTTCGTGGAAGAGCTGCACGAAGCGGACGCCCCGCTCGACCAGCCGGCGGGCCAGGAGGCAATTGTTGGCAAACGACGGCTTGCCCGGCTCGGCGCCGTACATCGCGAGCGTTTCGGCAGATTCGTTGGCGATGTCCATCAGCTCGGGTGCGCTCGACTGCATCCGGTAAGCCATCTCAAACGAATTGATGCGCGTGGCGATCTCGGGATCACCGACAGCGGCAAGGCGTTGCTCGTTCAGGCGGCGGATCGAGGCCAGCGACTCGCGCTGCAGAACGTCGTCGATGCCGCGCGGATTCGAGAGAAAGAGAATGGGATCCCCCTGGTTTCGCAGAGGTACCCCCTGGTAGACGGTGGGGAGAAACCCGCAGCCCCAGTTCGAGGCCCCGCCGCTCGTTCCCTTCTTGGCTGAGCTGAAAACGACGAAGCCAGGGAGCTCGCTCGATTCGCTTCCCAGCCCGTAGGTGGTCCAGGCGCCGATGCTCGGGCGTCCGAACTGCTGCGATCCGGTATTCATGAAGATCTGTCCCGGCGCGTGATTGAAGGCGTCGGTGTGCAGCGAACGGACAATCGCGAGGTCGTCGACCACTTCGGCGAGGTGCGGCAGCAGCTCCGAGATCTCCGCTCCCGACTGCCCGTGCCGGGCGAACTTGAACTTCGGACCCAACAGCGACGAGTTGGGATTGATGAAGGCCGCGCGATAGTTCTTCAGCAGCTCGGCCGGCGGAAGCTGACCGTTGTGCTTCTCGAGCTCGGGCTTGTAGTCGAACAGCTCCAGATGGCTCGGCGCTCCGGCCATGAACAAGTAGATGACGTGCTTGGCTTTGCCGGGAAAATGCGGCTGCCGCGGGGCGAGAGGGTCGGCCACCGGCGCGGCGGCCGCGCGATTTCCGCCCAGGAGGGTGTGCAGCGCCATCGCGCCCAGCCCCACGCCGCACTCTTCGAGGAACCAGCGGCGATTGAGCACGCGCTGCACTCGCTCGGTCTGCTGGATTGCCTGACGAGCAGGATCGTTCATCGCCAACTCATTCCTTGCTATAGGTCTCGTCGAGGTTCAGCAGCACGCGCGCGACCAGCGTGTAGGCGGCCAGATCGGTTGGCGTGGCCCCGGCAGGGAGGTCTTGCTCGAGCGCCGGCTTGCCAGTGCCCAGCTCGATGACGTTGGTCCAGCCGTCGGCCAGATGTTT